>JALRGZ010000070.1 GCA_023253295.1 Flavobacterium sp. | reverse complement strand
TTTTCAGTGATTTTAGCTCTTTGTAAAATACCCTCTTTATCCCCATCAAAAAAAGCAGGAATCACCTTTTCCATAAGCATTTGACCAAAACCTTCACTGGCATCTTTAGGTAATTCGCAAGGTAAATTATCGACTGCCATCACCACAATAGCAGCCGGGTGAAAGATATCAACTTCTTTATTTTCTGTTGGCAAATAACCATAAAAAGGTTCTTCAATAGTAGAGGAACGCAAGGTACAGGCAACTGGACCGTTGATATCACAGGAAATATCACCCACAATTTTTATTTTACAATCTTTAGCCTTTAACATCTCTTGCGTTAAAATTGCCGGAGCATCATTGGCATGAAAATGACCTGTAATTACTATATCCGAAACTTTGGTAAATCGTTCAAAATTACTTTCGTAATCCTGAGGATTTTCGAAAAAATCGGTAATTTCTAGTATTGCACCATCTTTTCTTTTATTATATTCTAAAGCGTCAATTTGCGTATATACCGATTGTGTATAATTTTTAGTCAAGAAATTCTCAACCGTTACCGATTTTACCTTTATAGCATCCAAAATTTCTTTGACACCAGCTCCCACTTTCCCTTTACCGGTAACCACAAATTTTAAAGGAGGTAGCATATTTCTTTTCAAACAACGAATTAAATCTTCTTTGCCGGAAAGCGTTTCAGCTTTTGGTAACTTAAACAATTCGAATTTTAATCCGAAAGCCCGAATACTGTTGTATGCGCCTACCATTCCGGCATAACGTCCAAAACCAATCAATCTGTTATTATAAGCATCCACAAGCGTTTCATGATCATAAAACGCAACATTTTTTTCTAATAATGCCTGTAACAAACCTCTGTTATAAGCCTGTTTTTTGATCGTATGTGAAAAAAAGAAATACTTTTTATTAGGAATCAAATGCTCTACCGGAACTTCCTTTACCCCTAACAAAACATCACAGTCACACAAATCATTCACTACTTCAATTCCGGCATTCTCATATTCTGAATCACTAAAAATTCGAATTGGCGAACTTTCAACCACAATATTCAACTGTGGATAAAGTGATTTTAATTGTACGATTTGATTAGGAGAAAAAACTACCCGTCTGTCTGCAGGGATTTTTCTTTCTTGAATAATTCCAAATTTCATATTATAGGATTCCTTATATTTCTTGTGATAAATTCTATTGTATTTTTACAAAATTCATTAAAAGCTGAAAGCCAAAAACATAGAAAAAACACTCCTGAAAACTTTCAAAAAAATCTGTTAACGTTAAAAAAAACAACGTTCAAAAGTATTTGATTCTATATATTTGCCAATATACCCCTAAGACAAATGAATTTCGTAAAAAAGACAAATATACTACAATTACTCCTGCTAATCTTAGTTTTGAGTTCTTGTAACCAAAAGAATAAAAACACTTCATCTTCTGATCAGGACACTCCAAAAGACACTATGCCTCATATGGAGCCTCCTACCAAAAAATTACCCAAATTATCTGCTCAATATATCAATGCAAAAAAAGCGGCAATTGAACATTTTTATAATAAAAACTGGCGAAATAATAGTATGAATGGAAGTTTTTTGGTCGCCCAAAATGGTCAGATTATTTTTGAAAAGTATGAAGGTATGGCTAATTTCAGAGACAAAAGACCTATTACGGCCACTACCCCCCTGCATTTGGCTTCGGTTAGTAAAGTATTGACTGCTGCTGCCGTCTTAAAATTAATAGATGCCAAAAGAATTGGTTTAAATCAAAAAATAAATACTATAATACACCATTTTCCTTTTCCCGAAGTAACCGTAAAAATGCTTTTAAATCACAGAAGCGGCATGCGCAATTACGCTTATTTTACCGATAAAAAAGATGGCGTTTGGGACAGACATAATATTCTCAGCAATAAAGATATTGTCAATTTAATGGCTACTAAAGACATTGGTCTGGAATCCAGAACCGATACCCGTTTTGCTTATTGCAATACCAATTATGCAGTTTTGGCATTGATTATCGAAAAAGCAACTGGACTTAGTTATGAAAAAGCAATGGAACGTATGGTTTTCAAACCTTTAGGTATGAATCATACCTTTGTTTTTAATTACGAAAGAGATAAAGATTCTATTGTACCTTCTTACAAAGGCAACAAGGTTGAAATTGGAAAAGATTATCTGGACGCTATTTATGGAGATAAAAATATTTATTCGACCCCAAGAGACCTATTGAAATTTGATTTAGCACGAAACTCTACGGGATTCTTAAGTCCAAAATTATTAAAATTGGTTTATACACCTTTCAGTCAGGAACGCAAAGGAGAAAGAAATTATGGATTAGGAATCCGCATGATCAATTGGGAAACAGGACAGAATTTCTATTTTCATAACGGTTGGTGGCATGGCAATACTTCATCTTACATTACCTTATTAAATGAACATGTTACAATCATTGCATTATCTAATAAATACACCACAAAAACTTATCAGGTAAAAAAATTAGCACCACTTTTTGGAGATTATCCATTCAAATTAAGTAAAGATGAAAAAGAGGAATAATTTTTGCTATTAGGCTATTAGTAATATTAAACTATAAAATTGTATATTCGCACACTCAAATTTGATTTGGGTATTTTAATAAAACTGGGGTCGACTGGTTTTGACAGCAAGTCGAATTGAACAGTAAGCACGTCGAGCATTGAGACCTTGCTCGTAAATATAAGATCTCGAACTTTTAAACGGCGAAAATACTTACGCTTTAGCTGCATAATCCGAATTATAGTACGATTACGCCACGTCCCTACAAGGTAGGGAAGCTGGATTCTCCTTGAAAGCCTTGGTTTATGGCGGTCAGTACAGGGGAACCGTAAAAATAGACCTAGATTTCTGTTAGCTTCGGGCAGATTTCGAAAATTAAGAAGCTAAGTAGTATGTGGCTGTTTCTGGCCTGGCATCCTATCGAAAATTCAATCAGGAAATAAGCGTGTAGAAAGCTCTTTAGTTGCTTGTTTGGACGGGAGTTCGATTCTCCCCGACTCCACTCGACGGGATAATTGTAAAATTATCCCGTTTTTCTTCAAAAAAAAGACATTCTTTCTCTTTCATTTTCAACAAGTTACACTTAAACAAATTCATCATTGTAGGTGTTCGATACACCCCCTCTTCGTAATACAAATTGGTGTCGAACACCATAGTTACAAACTCCCTCTTTTGTAAAGTTGTCGAATTGTCATACACATAAGGAATATCTGTTAACAATTTTATATTCTTTTGTAAAAGCTCGTAAATATCACTAGTATCTACACTCAATCTTTCTATTGCTCCTTTAATATTTAATACAGAATAGCTATAATTATTATGCCATCTGTTATACGTATCCCTAGAAATTTCGTTTGTCAACCATTTTTCTTCTAAAGCAAATAACTTAGATTCGACATCTACTAATTCCTCTTTTTTATTTTTAAGCTTTAGTTTTCTATTTTTCAATTCTTTTTCCATTGCTTTTTCACAACCATTTTTAATATCCGCAACTAATTTATCTGAAAGACTCATTAAATTAAATACTTCTAATAATTGTTGATGAGCTTTGATTGCGCTAATATTATTGTGTTTTGGACAACGACATTTGTAATAATAAAAATATTTTCCTGATTTTCCTCTCGAAGGAGCTCCAGTCAGAAAGTTTCCGCAATGACACTTTAAAACACCTCTTAAAGGCAGTTGATCATCTAAAATTGATCTTGAAACGATAGGTTTTTCCATTTTACGCTGTACTAATTGCCAGGTCGTAATATCAATTATAGGTTCGTGAATACCCGGAAAAAGACCTCCAGGATGTTCTTTATAAGGCTCTACTTTCAATAAACCTGCATAAACTGGATATGCAAATAAAAATTACAGCTTAAGTTAAGCTACATTTTTGTAAATATTATTTTGATTATTAAACTCCTCAATTGTTTTGTAATTTAATGCACAGTGTCTTCTTTGTCTGTTGTACCAAATTTCAATGTATTCAAAAATTTCAAGTTTCATTTGCTCTTTGGATATTAGTTTGTTTCCGTAAATGAGTTCTGTTTTTAGCGATTTAAAGAAGCTTTCAGCTACTGCATTATCCCAACAATTTCCTTTTCTGCTCATGCTTCGGATTACCCCATAAGACTCAAGGGTATTAGCAAATTTCTTAGTAGCATATTGCACTCCTTGGTCAGAATGGAATATTAATCCCTTTTTGATAAGTCTATTTTTTATTGCCATTCGCCAAGCTGCCAGCGAGGTATCATTGGTATTCATAGTGTTGCTCAAACTCCAACCAATTAATTTTCGGTCATATAAATCAATTATCGTTGTCAAATACAAAAAGCCTTCTTTGGTCTGAATATAAGTGATGTCAGACACCCAGACTTCTGAAGGTTTAGTTACCATAAAGTTTCTGTTGAGCACATTATCAACAATTAGATAGTTGTGTTTTGAATTGGTTGTAACTTTAAATTTCTTACTTACTTTACTTCGTAGACCAAGTTGTCTCATGTATTTTGCAACAGTAAATCGAGATATCCGGTATCCTAAAGCATGCAATTCAGATGTTATTCTTGGACTACCATAACGTTGCTTAAATTCAAAATAAAGAGCTTTTATTTTTTCTTTCAGCATATTCTTTTTTTGTAGTCTTTCTGAAACAACTCTGTTTTTCCATTTATAATAGCCACTTGAACTGATTTTTAAAATAAAACACATTTTCTCAATCGTAAACTGGCTTTCATGATTCTTAATGAACCTGTATTTCATCGACCACTCTTGGAGAAAATGCTGATTGCTTTTTTTAATATATCACGTTCCATTTCTGCATCTTTCAATTTTTTCTCCAATTCGTGAATACGTTCTTGTTCAGGTGTCAATTTTAAATTTCCTTTTCCAGGAAAACTGCCATCACCATACTCTTGGTAATCTTTACGCCATTTGTAAAGCAATGAAACTTTTATTCCAAGTTCTCTAGCTAAATCTGATAAATTACTTCTTTCATTACTCAACTCTACAGCTTTAATTTTAAAAGCTGGATCATAAATTTTTCTTTCTTGTTTCATGTGTTAAAATTAAGATTTTAGTCTTAACTCACACTGTAAGCTAAATTAGTACATCCATTAAAAAAAGATTTCATAAATTATCCGAATAAGAAAACTTTTAAAAGTATAAATATATTCTCACTTAATTAATTCAGGCAAAAAGATTACATCAAAAACATTCTAAATAATTGATTTCAATTTTAGATTATTATATTTCTTAAAAAACAATTAACAGAAGATTCAAATCAAAAACCTTCTTGTAAAATAGCATAAACCAATTCTTTAGTTGGTTTTTCATCCTTTAATTTTTCTCTCACTACTTCAAAAGTTACTTTAAAATTACAGCCTGATTTATAATCGCTACATCCATAGGCAGTATTTCCTTTTATAACCGTTCCTTGTTGGCATTTTGGACAGTAAAGTGTATCAGGAGTTTCTTTCTTAATAGTTTTTTGGGGTTCTAATACGAGTTTAAAATTTTCATCAAAACGGAGTAATCCTTCAACCATTCCAGTATCAGTTTTAAAGTCCTTTAAGTTTACTGTAGAACCTTTTTGGAGCAAACGTAAATATTGATTCTCAGATATTTTTTTCTCGGCAAAAACAAAGGGTAATACAAAATCACATCCTGACTTGTGGTTTCTACAACCAAAAGCTGATTTTCCTTTTATCAAAGTAGTCGTTTTACATTTAGGACATGTTTCAGCTGCAATTCCGGCCGACTTCTTTTTCTCGACTACTGCTTCCTGTTTTTGAATACTTGCAGTATGCGAAATATTAGCGTGAGTAGTTTCCTTTCGTACTTCATAAACCAAAGCATCTACCATGCTTTTCATATTATTGATAAAGGCTGTAGCAGTAAAAGTACCTTTTTCAATATCCTTTAACTGTTTTTCCCAAACCCCTGTCAATTCAGCCGATTTTAATAAATCATTCTGGATCGTTTCAATAAGTTGAATCCCTGTTGGCGTAGGCAAAACCTGTTTTTTATTCCTTACAATGTATTGCCGTTTAAAAAGCGTTTCAATAATATTCGCTCTAGTTGATGGACGCCCAATACCATTTTCTTTCATTAATTCACGTAAATCTTCATCATCCACCTGCTTACCAGCTGTCTCCATGGCACGTAATAAAGAAGCCTCCGTAAACTGATTAGGTGCTTTTGTTTCTTTTTCCAAAAATGAAGGTTGGTGCGGTCCTTCTTCGCCTTTTACAAAATCAGGCAACAAATCCGGTTCTTTTTCTTTAGCTTTTGGATCTTCAAAAACTACTCGCCATCCTTTTTCCAGAATTACTTTCCCGGTTGTTTTAAAAACAACATCGGCCGCTTTTCCAAGCACCGTAGTATTGGCAACCAAACAATCATCATAAAAAACAGCTATAAAACGTTTGACAATAATATCATAAACCTGCTGCTGATTATAAGGCAAATTGATTTCGATACCTGTTGGAATAATCGCATGGTGATCGGTGACTTTTTTATCATTGAAAACCTTAGTCGATTTTTTAATTTTCTTTGCTAAAACAGGCTCAATCAACACCGAATAATTATTCAGTTTTTGAAGAATTCCGGGTACTTTCGGATAAATATCACTTGGTAAAAAAGTAGTATCTACTCTGGGATAGGTAATTACTTTTTGTTCATATAAAGTCTGGGCTATTTTAAGGGTTTCCTCTGCCGAAAATCCAAACTTAGTATTACAATATACCTGTAACCCCGTTAAATCGAATAATTTAGGCGCAAATTCATTCCCTTTCTTTTTCTCGATAGAAATGATTTCAAAATCACTTTCTTTGACTTTATTAGCTAATTCTTCTCCTTCTTCTTTATTAACGAAACGACCTTCTTCATAACTAAAAAGCGTATCTCTGTAGAGCGTTTGCAACTCCCAATAAGGCTGTGGAACGAAATTTTCAATTTCTTTGAATCGGTCTACAACCATTGCTAATGTTGGGGTTTGCACCCTCCCAATTGACAATACCTGCTTGTAACCACCATGTTTTACAGTGTACAAACGCGTTGCATTCATCCCCAAAAGCCAGTCGCCAATAGCTCTTGAAAAACCGGCATAGAACAAATTATCATAGTTGGATGCAGGCTTTAAATTGTCAAAACCTTCTTTTATGGCTTCAGTAGTTAATGATGAAATCCATAAGCGCTTGACTTCGCCTTTATAATTGGCTTCATTCATTACCCAACGCTGAATAAGCTCTCCCTCCTGCCCGGCATCCCCGCAATTGATTACCAATTCGGCTTGGTCAAATAAACTTTTGATGATATTAAATTGCTTCTGAATACCTGAATTTTGAACCACTTTGGTTTCAAATTTTTCAGGAAGCATTGGTAAATTATTCAAATCCCAACTTTTCCAATAGGGTCTGTAATCGTTGGGTTCTTTTAAGGTACATAAATGTCCAAAAGTATAGGTTACAACATAACCATTGCCCTCAAAATAGCCATCACGCTTGATATTAGCACCTAAAACAGCTGCTATTTCTCTTGCTACACTTGGTTTTTCGGCAATACAAACCTTCATCTATCCTACTTAATTTAAGGCCGCAAATTAGTCATTTTGATGTTGAAGCTAAAACTAATTTAGCAAGAGTTATAAACGAAATATATTCATAAAATCTATTGTCGCAGTAAAACCACTTATTTCAGTACGTTAATAAAACAATAGCTTTTTACAATCCTATTACTTCACAACTAGGAAAATGCAAAATTGGAAAATTACAAGAGTTGGCTATAAAACAAAGTTCAGCTGCTTTTTTGTGTAATTGCAAGGCTTGTTCCAATTTATCCTTTTGTTGTATCACCACTTTTGGATACAATTGAATTGCTACAAATCGGCCGGAACCATCATGTGATACTTCTAAATCTGCTTCGGCATTATCCTCATAGGAAATCACATCAATTCCATTTTGGGAACACACATACAAATAAGACATCATATGACAGGAAACCACAGCACTTAGCAATAAATCTTCTGGATTATACAATGCAGGATCACCTTTAAAAGCTTTGGCGGCTGAAACATCTAAAACAGGCTTTCCTTCAATAGCTATTTGGTGCGTTTTACTGTATCTTTTGGAAACAATAGATTCATTTGAAATCGATTCCCAATTTAATTTTGCCTTAAATAAATGTTTAAACGCCATAACTTTATTATTGAAGTTTCAAAGATAACTAAATATGTACAGTTCTTTTAAAAGCGGTAATCTCTGAAAAATTAGGATTTTATAAACAAAGAAAGTGGAATCGCTTTTTTATATTTGTTTTCTAACCGGAAGAAGATAAAATTTAAACATTCTTCAAAATTTCAAAATAAATTATTCACCCTCAAATTTAAAACATGAAAAAAATCATAAGTCTAAGTATTCTTTCCTTACTACTATTCGCTTGTAGTGCCACAAAAAAAAACAACACCACTGACAAAAACACTGCTATGATAGAAAAATATTGGAAATTGGTAGAAATTAGAGGTCAAAAAGTTACTCCTGATAATTTTGCCAAAGAACCTCATTTTATTTTAAAATCGGCAGATAACAGAATTATAGGAAATAGCGGTTGTAATTCTTTTTCAGGAACCTATGAAATACATCCTGAAACTAACAGAATTGCCATTCACAATGTTGCTATGACCAGAATGGCATGCATCAAACCTACTGTTGAGGATGCTTATGTGAAAATTTTAGAAACAACTGATAATTACACATTAAAAAACGACACTTTAAGCCTTAACAAAGGAAGAATGGCTACTATGGCTAAATTTGTAGCGGTATATCTTAAATAAGAAACTTATGCTAAACTGGAACGACCTTATAAAATTTGCCACTCATGGCAATCCTACACCTCCCAAAAGAGTAGAAAAAACGGATGCGGAATGGGAAGCTCAATTAACAGCAGAAGAATTTTACGTTAGCCGTCAAAAAGGGACTGAAAGAGCCCATAGTTCGTCTATGTGTAATCTTTTTGAAGCGGGTAAATACGCCTGCAAATGCTGTAAAACACCTCTTTTTGATTCGACTACCAAATTCCAAAGCGGAACAGGTTGGCCTTCTTTTACACAACCTATAGCCATTGAAAATGTAGCCTATCACAAAGACGTTAGTTATGGTATGATTCGTATCGAATGTGTGTGTAATGTATGCGATGCGCATTTAGGTCACGTTTTTCCTGATGGACCACCTCCAAGTGGTTTACGCTATTGTATCAATGCAGTTTCGATTGAAAAAATTAATGAAAAATAATTTTATTTCGCAAAGATTCGCTAAGTTTTATAAATAGAAAACCCGACAGCTTTTTGAACACTGTCGGGTTTGTTATTGATTGTCAAAATTTAAATTCCTTAATGGTTTAAGAAAAAAATTAGTTTACCATAAAAACAACTAATCCTCTTGCTCCGTGGGCTCCAAGTACTAATGATTGCTCAATATCAGCCGTTTTAGATGGTCCGGCGATAAAAGTAGCAAAACCATAATCTAAATCCCCTATGCGTTCATACGCTTGTTGCATGAATGGAACAATATCTTTCTTATTTACAATAATGGCTAAATATTGCGGAATAAAAGTAGCAACTCTTTGTCCTAAAATGTCATCCGTAACCCAAAGAGCTGAATTTTCAGCCACTCCAAAATGTGCTTTCACAATAGTCAAATCAACATTTTGTAAACTATGTGGATCGTCATTAGTCCAGTTGGTTTCTGCAATATCAGCAAATTCCGGAAGCGTGGTGATTATCCTTTTATCAGCAGCATAATTTTTGGTTACATAAGCTTTTACATCCTCTAAACTATCTACTTCCTCAACAAAACCTCCAATTCCTGTTAAAACTGTTTTATAGGTTTCAATTACATCAATTTTATCTAATCCTAAAAAACTAAGACTAGGCAATTCATTTGCTGATGAAGGCTGATTGTTTTTTATTTTATTTAAAATACTATCTCTACTGCTCATTATTTCTTGTCTTTAGATTCTTTTGCTCTTCTAGCATACCATTCTCTAAATGATTCTTCAGGTGCTGCAGGCATTTCTCTTTGGTTGTACCAGGCATTCATGCTGTTATTAACCATAAAAGGCATATTTTTCACCACAAATCTTCCTGCTTTTCCAGCAATTTTAAACACTGTTGGATTCGCCAAAACAGCCGACATCCCTTTCATAGCCATCGTTTTAGAACTTGGCGTATAACCTTCTTTCACTAAAACCTGACGCCATTTGTATAATTGGTCGTGGATGTCAATTTTTACCGGACAAACATTCGAACAAGACCCACATAAGGTACTTGCAAATGGTAAGTCGGCATTCTTTTTCATGTCTAAGTTTGGAGCCAAAATAGAACCAATAGGACCTGCAACGGCATTGTGGTAACTATGTCCTCCACTTCTTCTGTACACCGGACAAGTATTCATACAAGCTCCACAACGAATACATTTTAACGAATTTCTGAACTCTTCGCGTCCTAATTGTGTACTTCTACCATTATCCACTATTACAATGTGCATTTCCTGCCCTTTTCGAGGTTTTTTAAAATGACTTGAAAAAGTTGTGATAGGCTGTCCAGTTGCACTACGTGCTAAAAGTCTCAGAAAAACCCCTAAATGTTTGCGTTCCGGAATTAATTTTTCAAACCCCATACAGGCAATGTGAACATCTGCCAAATGTGCCCCCATGTCGGCATTACCTTCATTGGTACAAACCACAAATTCTCCTGTTTCAGCAACTGCAAAATTGACTCCGGTAAGAGCTACTTTACGAGTTAAGAAGGTATCTCTTAATTCTTTACGGGCAGCTTCAGTCAAATATTGCGGATCGTTATTCCCTTTTTCAGTCCCCAAATGCTCATTAAAAGTATTACTTACATCTTCCTTTTTCAGGTGAATGGCCGGCAATACAATATGGCTTGGTGGTTCTTTTCGTAATTGAACAATAAATTCCCCTAAATCGGAATCAATTACTTCAATTCCATTATCTGCCAAATATTCATTCAAATGACATTCTTCGGTAAGCATTGATTTTGATTTTACCATTTGGGTAACACCATGCTTTGCAATGATTGAATGAACAATTTTATTGTGTTCGTCTCCATCGGCAGCCCAATGAACAACGATTCCGTTTTTTAATGCATTGGCTTCAAACTCCTGCAAATAATGATGCATGTTTGATAGCACATTGTTTTTAATTTTTGAAGCGGTATCTCTAAGTGCTTCCCATTCAGGTATAGCATGAGCCGATTTATCTCTTTTAGAACGAACAAACCAAAGTGTTTCATCATGCCAGTTTACACGTTCTACATCTTTATTAAATTTGTAAAATAATTTTTTATCGATTTCATTATCTAAATTTTTTTTAAAATCTATTTTTACAGTTTCATTATTTTTTGAAATATCACACAAGTAGCTATCATTAAGAATTTGTGTTAGTTTAAATAT
>JALRGZ010000042.1 GCA_023253295.1 Flavobacterium sp. | reverse complement strand
TGAAATTATTTATAACAGGAATAGGTACAGATGTAGGTAAAACGATTGCTTCGGCAATTATTACAGAATCTTTAGAAGCCGATTACTGGAAACCTATACAGGCAGGAGATTTAGCTACTTCAGACAGTCATAAGATCAAGGCATATTTGTCGAATGAAAAGACTGTTGTTCATCCCAATAGTTATGCATTAAATACTCCGGCGAGTCCGCATCTTGCGGCTGAATTAGATAATGTTGTAATCGATATCAATAAGATTACAGAACCACAAACTGAAAGTCATTTGGTTATTGAAGGTGCAGGAGGCATTTTTGTTCCCATCAATGATACGGAAACCATTATCGATTTGATTCAGCCTGATTATAAAGTAATTGTTGTTTCCCGTCATTATTTAGGAAGTATCAATCATACTTTGTTGACGATAGAAGCTTTGCAAAATAGAAATATTGCGATTGCAGGGATTGTTTTTAATGGAAAAGAAAATCAATCAACAGAATCTATTATTTTGAAAAAAACAGGGCTGAATTGTATCGGAAGAATTGATGAAGAACCTTATTTTGATCAAAATGTAATTCGTGAATACGCTGATTTGTTTCGTGAAAAATTAATGAATTTATAAGAGAGATTAGAGTATAGAACAAAGAGAATAGACTTTCTTATCTTTGTTCAAAATTATCGTATTTAGTCTTCATTCTATTCTCTATTTTCTATATTCTTAAAAGATGACTTTAACAGAAAAAGACAGCCAATACCTTTGGCATCCCTATACCCAACATAAAACTGCTCAATTACCTATTGCCATTAAAAGAGGCGAGGGCGCTTTACTTTGGGACGAAAATGATAAAGAATACATTGATGCGATTGCTTCTTGGTGGGTTAATCCCTTTGGTCATTCTAATCGTTTTATAGCGGATAAGATTTACAAGCAATTGACTACCTTAGAGCATGTCCTTTTTGGAGGTTTTACTCATGAACCAGCTATTCAGGTGGCTGAGCAATTGATGAAAATGTTGCCCAAAAATCAGCAAAAAATTTTCTTTTCAGATAATGGTTCGACCTCTGTAGAGGTGGCAATCAAAGTGGCTTTACAATATTTTTATAATAAAGGCGAGAAACGTACAACTATTATTGCTTTTGAAGATGCTTTTCACGGAGATACTTTTGCGGCGATGGCGGCCAGTGGAATTTCTTTTTACACTTTGGCTTTTCAAGGCATGTTTATCGATGTGGTTCGTATTCCGGTTCCTGTAAAAGGAAAGGAGCAAGCTAGTTTTGATACTTTGAAAAAAGTAATTCAGGAACATCAATGTGCCGCTTTTATTTTTGAGCCTTTGGTTCAGGGAGCTGCCGGAATGGTGATGTATGAGGCCGAAGCTTTAGATCAGTTAATGCAAATTTGTCGTGAAAATAAAGTGCTAACCATTGCCGATGAAGTGATGACCGGTTTTGGAAAAACGGGTAAAACTTTTGCGATGGATTATGCCCAACAAAAGCCGGATATGATGTGCTTGTCAAAAGCTTTGACAGCAGGAACTATTCCGATGGCAATCACCACTTTTACAGAAGAGATTTTTGATGCTTTTTATGACGATGATATCAATAAAGCCTTATTTCACGGACATACTTTTACCGGAAATCCTACTGGTTGCGCAGCGGCTTTAGCGAGTTTTGAATTATTGCAAACTCCAGAGATGCAGGCTAATTTGGTACGAATCAATAAAAGCCATCTGGCTTTTCAGGAATATATAAAAGATCATCCAAAAGTAACCGCTACTCGTGTTTTAGGGACAATTTTTGCATTAGATATCAAGAAAGATAATGAGGAAACTTATTATGGAACTATGCGAACAAAATTATATGATTTCTTTATTGAAAACGGAGTGATTTTACGACCTGTTGGAAATATCGTTTATATTTTGCCCCCATATATCATGACTGATGAGCAATTGCAAAAAGTCTATGAAGTGGTCGAAAAAGCATTGGAAATAGTTTAAATTTGCAGCTCAATAAATATTTAGGATTTGTCAACAACCACCATTTCAATTACAGCTTTAGCGTCCATTTCTCCATTAGGTAATGATCAGAAAACTATTTGGAAAAATTACCTTAGGCCTAATCATTGTTTTTCAAAAAAATATTTAGATAATCAAGAAACCTTAGTGGCTTCATTGAATGAAGACTCTCAAAAAATTATTGCAGAATTAAAGGAATCGGATGTTAGGTATAAATCCTTAGATAAATCGGTTTTATTTGCTATGGCCGCTTCGCGTCAGGCAGTTGCTGAAGCGGGATGGGATAAAAACGATGTTTTTGGAATTAATATTGGTTCTTCTCGTGGAGCAACTGAATTGTTTGAGAATCATTATAAAGAATATTTAGAAACAGGGAAAGCACATACTTTGGCTTCTCCCACAACTACTTTAGGTAATATTTCTTCTTGGGTAGGACATGATTTGCAATGTACAGGACCTGAAATTTCACATTCTATTACTTGTTCAACTGCTTTACATGCGCTTTTAAATGGTGTTGCCTGGTTGCGTTCGGGTATGGTGGATAAATTTTTGGTAGGTGGAAGCGAGGCTCCTTTGACTGATTTTACGATTGCTCAAATGCGTGCGTTAAAAATCTATTCGCATAGTGAAGAAGTTTATCCTAATCAGGCATTGAATTTTGAGAAGAAATTAAATTCGATGATTTTGGGTGAGGCTGCTGCTGTTTGTTGCATGGAAATAGGAAAAAAAGAAAATGCTTTGGCTTATATCGAAGGTATTGGTTATGCAACTGAAATTTTGGAGCATAATATTTCTATCTCGGCAGAAGCTATTTGTTTTCAAAAATCTATGAAAATGGCTTTAGAAAACACTAATTTGGAAGAAGTAGATGCTATTGTGATGCATGCGCCAGGAACTAAAGCCGGAGATTTGACCGAGTATAAAGCGATTCAGAAAATTTTTGGGGAAAAGCTTCCTTTGCTGACTACTAATAAATGGAAAATTGGTCATACGTTTGGTGCATCGGGAATATTGAGTCTTGAATTGGCTATTTTGATGATGAGACACAATCAATTTATCGGAGTTCCTTTTGCGAAAGCGCAACAACAAACTAAACCTTTAAAGAAAATTTGCGGTAATTTTTCATAGGGTGAGCTAGTTGTTAAAGATTGAAATTTTTGAACTCTTAAACCTGAAT
>JALRGZ010000012.1 GCA_023253295.1 Flavobacterium sp. | reverse complement strand
AGAGTGTTTATTGTATTTTGTTACTGGTGAAAAACTACCTTTTTCATCACAGTTTGAAGGTTTAGAATTAGCCAGAAGATGGGGTTTCAAAGTACCTAAGGAAGCAAAAACGGCTAATAGTTTACAAGAAGTTTTCGATTTTATTGATTATTGGGATGTACACCGTCATGATTTACCGTATGAAACAGATGGTGTGGTTATCAAAGTAAATAAAATACAATACCAGGAAGAATTAGGTTATACAGCAAAATCGCCTCGTTGGGCAATTGCCTATAAATTCAAATCGGAACAGGTTGCAACAAGATTAGAGTCGATATCCTATCAGGTAGGGAGAACCGGAGCTATTACGCCTGTGGCGAATTTAGAACCGGTGCAGTTGGCTGGAACTATTGTAAAACGTGCTTCTTTGCATAATGCGGATCAGATTGAAAAACTGGATATCCGAATTGGTGATTCTGTTTTTGTTGAAAAAGGAGGGGAGATTATCCCAAAAATCATAGCTGTAGATTTGTCGAAACGTCCTGAAAATTCAGTACCAACAATTTATATCACGCATTGTCCGGAATGTCAAACAGAATTGGTGAGAAATGAAGGAGAAGCAAATCATTATTGTCCTAATTTTTACGGATGTCCTCCGCAAATTATAGGTAGAATTCAGCATTACATTTCGCGTAAGGCCATGGATATTGAAGGTTTGGGGGGTGAAACGGTGGCTTTATTGTATAATAATAATTTGGTTCAAAATTATGCCGATTTATACGAATTAAAAGTTGAGGATATTTTGCCTTTAGAACGAATGGCGCAAAAATCGGCTGAGAATTTAGTAAATGGTGTAAAAAAATCGACAGCAATTCCTTTTGAAAGTGTTTTGTATGCCTTGGGAATTCGTTATGTAGGAGAAACAGTGGCTAAAAAATTAGCTAAGCATTACAAAAACATTGATGCTTTGAGTAAGGCAACTTTGATGGATTTAGTTTTAGTTGACGAAATTGGAGAGCGAATTGCACAAAGTGTGGTTGATTTTTTTGAAAACGAAGAAAATAAATTGATTATTAGTCGCTTGAAACAGTATGGAGTTCAGTTTGAAATTGTAGAAAAAATAAATCTGAATGCTACAACTATTCTTGAAGGGAAAATTTTTGTGGTTTCTGGCGTGTTTACGCAATTTTCTAGAGATGAACTTAAAACGACTATTGAAGATAATGGGGGGAAAGTAGGAAGTTCCATTTCGTCTAAAACAGATTATGTGGTTGCAGGAGATAATATGGGGCCGGCTAAACTGGAGAAAGCGAATAAATTAAATATTCCTATTATTTCAGAAACCGATTTTATGAATATGATTGCTTAGGGGTGATTATTCAAAGCTAATTTTATTAGTGTAAGTTTAAAAAAAAATATTGTTAAGAATATAACAAATAGTTTTAAATCGTCATTATACTTTTTTAGATTTGCCGCCTTTAGTGTGACTTAATTAATTAATTTTGTTTGCTTATAAAGATGAGTTATGTTTTTAGATTACTTAAAAGAGTTTTCGGTTAAGAAAATAATAAAAAACAGCTTGCTTAGTGTGAAAAGTAGCGTTGCTCTTGGTGATGTAAAAACTGTAGGCTTGATTGTTGATAATCGTAATTTTAAGCAAACTCGGTCTTTAATTGACGAAATTATTGCAAATGGAATTGCAAAAGAAAATATTGAAGTGCTGCTTTTTAAAAGTAAGTCTAATGAGAATTTTGTTGTTAACACTATTAAATTAGAATCAGATAATTTAAATTGGAAGGCTCAAATTATCAATAAAGAGGTGCTTGGCTTTCTTGAAAAGGATTTTGATTTGTTAGTGAATTATTATGATGTTGAAAAGGCAATTTTACTTGCTGCTTCAAGTCAATCGAAAGCCAAATTTAAAGTTGGTTTTTCAAACATTGACAAACGCCTGAATAATTTTATGATTAGTACTAATCTAGGGAATTATAAGGTTTTTGTTCAGGAATTATTTAGGTATTTAAAAATATTAAACAAAATATAAATTACAAACATGCAATCATTAATAGGGACAGGTGTTGCTCTAGTGACTCCTTTCAAAGAAGATTTTTCAATTGACACCGAGGCTTTAACAAGAATCGTGAATTTTTCTGTAGATGGTGGGGTTGAATATCTGGTTATTTTAGGGACAACTGCCGAGAACGCTACGCTTAGCAATGACGAGAAAGAATTGGTAATTCAAACTGTTATTGAAGCTAACAATGGTCGTTTACCATTAGTTTTGGGAGTTGGAGGAAATAATACAATGAAAGTGGTTGAGGAGTTAAAGACAAGAGATATGTCACCTTATGTTGCAATTCTTTCAGTTTCACCTTATTATAATAAACCTACTCAAGAAGGGATTTATCAGCATTTCAAAGCTGTTGCTGAAGTTTCTCCAGTGCCGGTAATTTTATATAATGTTCCGGGTAGAACTTCAAGTAATATGTTGCCAAAAACGGTTTTGCGTTTAGCAAATGATTTTGATAACATCGTTGCTATTAAAGAAGCCGCTGGTGATATGGTACAGGTAATGCAATTATTGAAAGATAAACCAGCTGATTTTCATGTGATTTCTGGTGATGATATGATAGCTTTAGCTTCTGTTTTAGCAGGAGGTTCAGGAGTGATTTCAGTAATTGGTCAGGGTTTTCCAAAAGAATTTTCTGAAATGATTCGTTTAGGTTTGAATCGTAAAGTAGACGAAGCTTACAAATCGCAATATTTGTTGTCCGATTGTATTGATATGATTTTTGAGCAAGGAAATCCTGCGGGTATCAAACATGTTTTTCAGGTCTTAGGGATTGCTGATAATACAGTTCGTTTGCCTCTTGTAGCTGTTGATGAGGATTTGCAAGAAAGAATAGCAGAGTTTGTAAAGAAAATAGATAAATAACAGCTTTTGGTAAGTGTTTTTTTAAACTAAGAAATATTTTGTAGTCGCTAAATTAATAACTAAATTTGCAACCGAAACTTCGGTATGATTTTTTATAGGCTGTAGTTGGCTTATATAAGTAAAACAGACAAAAAAATGAAAAAAATTATATCCTTATTGCTTATTGTTGTTCTTTTTAGTTCATGTAATGAATATCAAAAAGCTTTAAAAAGTGAAGATGTTTCGGTAAAGTATGCTATGGCTGATACATTGTATTCTCAAGCTAAATATTCTAAGGCATTGCGTCTTTTTGAACAAATAGCTCCTGAATTTAGAGGAAAACCACAAGCAGAAAAAATGTTTTATATGTATGCACAGTCTTATTATAAAACAAAACAGTTTTATTTAGCGGCGTATCAATTTGAAAGCTTTGCTTCCGGATATCCAAAAAGTGTAAAAATACAAGAGGCATCCTTTTTAGGCGCTAAGAGTTATGCTATTTTGTCTCCTGTTTACAGCTTAGATCAGGCAGATACGTTCAAAGCAATTGAAAAAATGCAGGCTTTTATTGATCGTTTTCCTAATTCAGAATATTTAGCTGAAGCAAATAGTTTGACTAAATCATTGTCGGATAAGATTGAGAAAAAAGTTTACGAAAATGCTAAAGGATATAATACAATTTCTGATTTTAAATCAGCTTTAGTTGCCTTTGATAATTTTATAATCGATTATCCAGGTACTAAGTTTAAAGAAGATGCATTGTTTTATAAGTTTGATTCCGCTTATAAATTAGGGATTAATAGTGTACCTGAAAAAATGAAAGAAAGATTAAATGTAGCTAAAACTTCATATCAAAATTTGATTAAATTCAAAGCGGATACAAAATATAAAGAAAAAGCGGACGAGATGTATGCTCGTGTTGAACAAGAATTACAAAAATATACTAAATAACTATAAGTCATGGATTTAAAAAAGACGAATGCTCCAGTAAATACAATAACGTATAATAAAACGCTTATTGAACAACCTACTGGAAATGTGTATGAAGCAATTACCATTATGGCTAAAAGAGCAAACCAAATCAATTCTGAAATCAAAAAAGAATTGACTGAAAAATTAGAGGAGTTTGCTACATATAATGATAGTCTTGAAGAAGTTTTTGAAAACAAAGAACAAATCGAGGTTTCTAAATTCTATGAGAAATTACCTAAACCACATGCTTTAGCAGTTCAAGAATGGTTAGACGGTAAAATTTATTACAGAGAATCAAACAAATAAGATACTATGTCAGTTTTAAGCGGTAAAAGAATTTTGCTAGGTGTTTCTGGCGGAATTGCCGCCTATAAAACAGCGTCTTTAGTACGACTTTTCATAAAAGCAGGTGCACATGTCCAAGTGATCATGACACCTGCTTCTAAGGATTTTGTAACCCCTCTTACATTATCTACCTTATCTAAAAATCCGGTTTATTCTACTTTTTTTAATGATGATGATCAAGATGAAAAATGGAATAATCACGTTGAATTTGGTCTTTGGGCCGATTTGATGCTTGTTGCACCTGCAACAGCTAATACCTTGTCTAAAATGGCAAATGGTACTTGCGATAATCTGCTTATAGCCACTTATCTTTCTGCAAAATGCCCTGTGTATTTTGCTCCGGCAATGGATTTGGATATGTATAAACATCCTTCTGCAATT
>JALRGZ010000280.1 GCA_023253295.1 Flavobacterium sp. | reverse complement strand
AGATTCTTTGTAAACAAGCGGGGAGATTGCGTTATAGCTTCTTCAACGGCTTCATGTGGTAGAAAGCTTAAAGCCAGATGGATGACTTTTTACGAAAAAAACGGATATATGCATGCAACCCTGAATAGAGACGGAAAAACTCAATATTCCTATTTTCTATTTTGACAAATATGGAAATGCAACCGAGAAACCGGTTTTAGAATAACAACAAAAGCATTCGCCACAACGAATGCTTTTTTTATTCTTGACAAAACCAAACTATTTTCTCGCAGATAAATAAACCCCAACCAGAATAACAAATGCTCCCAAAAACTGTATTGGAGTAAGTACCTCATGATCTAACAATCCCCAAAAGAAAGCAACCACAGGAATCAAATAGGTCACTGATGTTGCAAATACTGGTGAAGAAATCTGTATCAATTTAAAAAACAAAATATTAGCTATTCCAGTCCCAAGCACTCCTAGAATCATTATAAAAAATACGGATGTCTGTACTTTTTCGACAGCAATAATATCATAAAAACCAGTAAAGTAAAGAATAACTAAGGCTGGAAAAATCAGAAATAAAAAATTACCAGTTGTTATACTAATAGGATCTAAGTCGGATAAAAAACGTTTAATTAAATTGACATTTACAGCATAACATATAGAAGCTATTAAAACCAAAATAGCATAATAATAGTTCTGCCCCGGATGATTCACTGCTCCGTTAAAAACCAAAAGCAAACTGCCAATCAAACCAATAACAACCCCTGAAATTTGCCGTTTTTGAAAATCAACACCAAAAAACAAAACCCCTAAAAGCAAGGTATTCAAAGGAGTTAATGAATTCAATATAGAACTTACTGAACTATCAATTTCAGTTTGGGCTAATGCAAATAAAAAAGCAGGAAAAAAAGTTCCTAATAACGAAGTCAGCCCTATAAATTTCCATCTGCCTTTAGGGATTTTAGACAAACTTCTAAAACCTATTAACAACAAAAAAAGTGCTGCAAAAATGATCCGCAAGGAACCTACCTGAATAGCTGAAAGACCAACTAAACCTTTTTTAATCAATATAAAAGAACTTCCCCAAACCAAAGAAAGCAAAAATAAATAACCCCATTTTAATTGTTTTAATTCCAAAGCTTTAATTTTTTGTCAAAATTGTACAATTTTGATGAGATACCACAAACTCTTACAGAATTATTTCCACTCCAATGTTTCCATCAAATGCTGCATATCATTCTTGATATAACTCGCTGCCGGCATAATGGAATCAAAATTAGGTTTGGCGTAAAAATAAACCGAACCCGTTAAAAAATGTCTGGTGCTATCAGTAACATAAAACTGCGAATTAGTCGCTGCATTACCATCCACCTGATAGAACATTCCATAAACCTTTTTTTCTGGATTCAAATAAGGTTGCTCTAAAATATCATCGGCTTTTATAACGTGTTCAAAAGTCAATTTTTGAGCATCACGCAATAGCTTATTCAAATTATTATTAACCGGTTTATAAGTCAGGTATATAGTTGCTTTCATCTTTGGATAAGCAATTGTAAAACCACAATCCTTCTCTCCTTTTACAATCGCCTTGGCGTTCATATCAAAAACAAAAGGACATTGATTTTCAAAATGTACATATTCGGCCATTGGATAATCTAACCTCAAATAACTTTGTGGTTTAGGCAATACATCATTTTTACAACTTGAGAACATTACTAAACCTAAAAAAGCGAATACGACTAATCGAAGATTGCAGCCTTTATAGGTATATTTTACATTAAACATTAATCGTTACTTTTATCTGTTTGATACGTTTTTTATCTACCACCTCAATGGTGAATACACAATTTTCAAAAGCAATCTTTTGACCTTTAACTGGAAAATTACCTGAAATTTCTAAAATAAATCCAGCTAAAGTCTCAGCTTCTCCTTTTTTCTCTTCGAAAAATTCTTCATCAACATCAACAATTCTATAAAAATCCTTAAGATTTATTTTCCCTTCAAAAAGAAAATTCCTGTCATCTATTTGCGAAAAATTGATATCCTCATCGTCAAATTCATCACTGATATCCCCCACAATTTCCTCGATTACATCTTCTAAAGAAACCAATCCCGAAGTACCACCGTATTCATCTACTACAATAGCCAAGTGGCTTTTCATCGATTGAAAATCCTTTAACAAATTATCCAGTTTCTTGTTTTCAGGAACAAAAAAAGGTTCTCTTATTAAAGTGGTCCAGTCAAATTGTTTTTTATCAATATGAGGCAACAAATCTTTGATAAACAAAACCCCTTCAATCTGGTCAATATTATCCCTATACACCGGAATTCTTGAATAGCCTTTTGCTAAAATCTTTGTATAGATTTCGTTAAATGATTCTGTGATTTCTAAAGCAAAAATATCTATTCTTGGACTCATCACCTGCTTGGTATCGGTATTCCCAAACGAAACAATTCCTTCTAATATTTTTTGTTCATCTGCCGAAGTTTCATCCGATGCAGTAAGCTCTAAAGCCTGAGACAATTGATCAACAGAGAAATTCGTTTTTTGTTTTCCTAATTTATTATGCAAATACCTCGTCGCAGCACGCATTGGTATACTTATAGGTGTAAGGAAATAATCTAAAACCGAAATAGGATACGCAATACTTTTGGCA
>JALRGZ010000200.1 GCA_023253295.1 Flavobacterium sp. | reverse complement strand
AATTATAAGTTTGAATACTTGTTTAACAATTGAAGATGTTGCAAGATACGTTGGATCCTTAACTGTAAGACACTCTTCACCACAAGGAATTAATGAAGAAGTTTTGCAACTTGGTTCGTCATACATTGTAGGTGGACAAATTAAATCCAAAAACTACCGAAAATAATCCAAGAGTGGACGAGTGGAATGCTTTGATGAAAAAATACCAAACCGGAATTGAAGATGCCAAAGCAGGAGAAACCTGGATTTTTTTGAAAAATGTAAAATAAAAATTAAGCCACTAATTCACGAATGACATCAATAATTTTAGCTTATAATCTCACGAATTTCTATTAAAATTAGTGGAATAGTAATTATAAAGATTAAAAAAGAAAACATTAGTGAATTCGTGGCAACCAAAATAATTAAATATAAAAACCGATGTTAAAAATAGCCATTTTAGGTCTTGGAGAAGGACGAAGTACCATGTCAGCAGCTATTGAAAGCAGTAAATTAGAACTGGTAAAAGTGTGTGACAGAAATGAAGAATTGTGCAAGCAAAGAGCTAAGGAATTCGATTTTCCACATTACACTACAAATTATGATGATTTGTTACAAGACGAAGCTATTGATATCATCGCTATTTATACACCGGATCATTTACACGCCGAGCATGTAAAACAGGCTTTATTGCATGGAAAACATGTGGTTTGTACTAAACCATTTATTGATGATTTATCAGATGCTAAAAAATTAATTGAACTAAGCGAGAAGACTGGTAAAAAAGTTTTTGTAGGGCAAAGTTCCCGTTTCTTCGAACCTGCTAAAAGACAAAGAAAAGATTTTGAAGCAGGCGTTATTGGAGATTTGATTACGATTGAATCGCATTATCATGCGGATCACCGTTGGTTTTTAAAGAAAGAATGGTCTTTGTTACAATCTTTCAAATGGTTGTATGGCGGATTGAGTCATCCTGTAGATTTCATTCGTTGGTATTTGCCCAATATCGAAGAAGTAATGGGCTACGGAATGATTAGCAGCAACGGAAAGACGGCTGGTTTGAAAAATGAAGATACCATGCACTTTATTTTCAAAGCGACGGATGGTAGAATTGCGAGAGTGAGTGGAGTATATACTTCGCCAACACAGCCAACCAAAAGAGACAGCGGAATGTCGGTTATCTTAAGAGGAACTGAAGGAGCCAGTCAGGCTGATTATCATGAATTGCGTTATTCGGTTACGGATAAAGAAGGAGAAGAAAGAATCATTCACTGGGGTGATGCTACTATCAAATATTACTTCCGTTTTGAAGGGCAAAGTCATCATGGTGGAGAATATCAAAATTACTTAGAGTATTTTGCTGATAGTATCGAACAAGGTTTTACGGCTTATCCGGATATGAAAGAAGGAATTGGAACCGTTGCTTTATTGCAGGCAATGGACAAAACTTTACAAACCGGAATGCCCGTAAAAATCGCTAATGTATTAGCAGAATACAATATAGAATTATAAAACCAATACAAAACATGGATAAAATCAGTAGTTTTTTAGAACCCATAGATTATGCCGTTGTTATTGGTTATTTGCTGATATTGATTGCCTTTGGGTATTATATTTCTTTTGTAAAAAATAAAAAATCTGAAGACGAGAGTATCTTCCTCGCTGGGAATACTTTGGGTTGGGGGAGTATCGGTTTGAATATGTGGGGAACTAATGTAGGTCCTTCGATGCTGATTGCTTCTGCAAGTGTAGGTTTTACAACCGGTATTGTAGCAGGAAATTTTGCCTGGTATGCCTTTATCTTTATTTTGCTTTTAGCGGTGGTTTTTTCGCCAAGATATTTAGGAGCAAAAGTATTGACCTTACCTGAATTTATGGGAAAACGCTTTGGCGATTCTACCCGTAATATTCTGGCCTGGTACACCTTAATTACCATTTTGATTTCCTGGTTGTCACTGACATTATTTGCAGGAGGCGTTTTGGTGAAACAATTATTAGATATGCCAATGTACCTTTCGGTAATAATCATGGTGGTGCTTTCCGGATTTTTTGCGGCAGCGGGAGGATTGAAAGCGATTGCTTATACTAATGTGTTCCAAATGTTATTGCTAATTGCAGTCTCACTTTTATTGGTAGTAATGGGAGTGAACAAAGCAGGTGGATTGGAACATATCTACCACAGCACACCGGGTTCTTACTGGAATTTATTATTACCGGCTGATGATAAAAATTATCCATGGTTAGCGATTTTGTTAGGATATCCAATTATGGGAGTTTGGTTTTGGTGTACAGACCAATCAATGGTACAGTCTATCTTAGGAGCTAAAAATTTAAAACAGGGTCAGTTAGGCGCTAATTTTATCGGTTGGTTGAAAATATTAGATGTGCCTTTATTCATCTTGCCCGGAATAGTATGTTTTGTGTTATTTCCTCATTTGAAAAACCCTGATGAAGCTTATATGACTATGGTTACCCAATTGTTTCCTGCGGGACTAAGAGGCTTGATTATTGTGGTATTAATTGCGGCATTAATCAGTACGATTGGA
>JALRGZ010000146.1 GCA_023253295.1 Flavobacterium sp. | reverse complement strand
CGGCAACACATCGGTATGTAGATAAACACACAGAAAATGGAGAAACATTTCAATCGTCATATACCGTTATTTTAAATCACGGATAGGAGTGATGATTTCGATTTCAGGAGCAATCGTTTGGAAAATTAAGTCAAAACGAATTTGGTCGTTTCCTGCACCAGTACTTCCGTGAGCAATAGCGCTTGCACCAACCGATTTAGCATATTTAATCGCTTCGATAGCCTGAAAAACGCGCTCAGCACTTACTGATAGTGGGTAGGTGTTGTTCTTTAAAACATTACCGTAGATTAAATATTTAATCGCTTTATCGTAATATTTGTCAAGAATAGTAAGATTAGCGTGTTGAGCACTTCCTAATTCGTAGGCTCTTTTTTCAATAGCTGCTAATTCTTCATCATCAAAACCTCCTGTATTAATTAATACGGTGTGAACTTCATATCCTTTTTCATTTTTTAAATATTTAAGGCAATATGAGGTGTCTAGACCTCCACTATAAGCTAATACAACTTTTTTCATTTTTCTCGATCTATGGGCTATCAACTGTTCTTTGTTCTGAACTTAGCGTCTAGCTGATTATATAATTAAATTTTATTCGTTTTTATTATTACTCTAAAAAGAGTGCTTGTTTGATTTTTTTCAGACGATTCCAAATTCTCACGTTAAACGGATGTTTTGGTGGATCTTTTGGTTTTTCGGCAGGATCGTAAAGCATTCCTGTACACAAACACATTTTGTAATCTTTACTTTTTAAGATTTCAAAATTGGTACACGTCTGACATCCTGACCAAAAAGTAGGGTCACTCGTTAATTCAGAAAAAGGAACCGGTTTGTATCCTAACTCCGAATTAATTTTCATAACCGCTAAACCAGTTGTGATTCCAAATACCTTAGCACCCGGATATTTTTTTAGGGAATAATCAAATACAAAGCTTTTGATTTTCTTAGCCAAGCCAAGATTTCTAAAATCAGGATGTACAATCAATCCTGAGTGAGCAACAAACTTGCCGTGTTGCCAACTTTCGATATAACAAAAACCTGCAAAATCACCATTTTTATCTAAAGCGATTACAGCATCCCTGTTAGTCATTTTTTTCTGAATATATTCAGGAGTTCTTTTAGCAATTCCGGTTCCTCTCAATTTGGCAGACGATTCTATGGTATCACAAATGATTTGTGCATACTTAAAATGTTCTTCCTGAGCTATAACAATAGAAATATTCATTTCAAAAGATGAATTTTAGGTTAAAAATGTTAAACAATTATAATTTATTGAAAAACCTTTTTTGAAATTGACTGCAAAATTAACATAATAATACCAACAAGAAAAAATGTAGGAATATAAAATGTGTAAAATTTTGTTTTCAGGATATGTTAATCCAACGGATAACGATTTTAATTTCAATTTTGGTAATGATAAAAAATAATGAATATGATAAAACAAAAAATAGTTAGATACTATGCAAGTATCCGTACTTCGGGCGAAGTAATTTTTCTGTCTATCCGTGACAATGAGGTGATATGTACACTTTTGTAATTCATTGATGCAAAAGTACACATATTTTTTAAACTGAATGCCCTTTTGTAATTTATTTTAACTTTTTAATATTTTAGTCAAGTGTTTGAAAGTGAAATATTTGTAATGTTATCAGAATTTGTTTTTAGTTAGAATGGCTTTTAATTTTGCTTTTAAATCTTCTCCAGAGTTATAAATCATTTGTTCATTACTTGGAAAAGGAACTAATTTTCTTGAAAAATAAGGGTAGTAAGATTCCTCAGTAGCTCTTTTATCTCCTTTGTAAGTAGCATAGTCATTTTTAAAGATTGATTCTGCTGACAAAGGAAATGATTTTAATAGCTGTTTGTTTTTAAAATCGATATAATCCACATTGGCAGCCACTTGACAGGCTTTGAATTGGTTGAATTCTCTAATACTGATCGTAATGGTTTTTAGATTATCTACTTTAATTACTTTGCCCAGACTGTCTTTTACTTGTTTTCCATTTTTGTCTAAAAGGTCTTTTACGCCATCTTTAATTTGTTTTTCTTTCACAAACACTTTTTCCTTGATTTGTTCCGGAGAAATATTGATAGCTGTAAAATCTACAATTACTTGATAATTGTATTGGATTTTCTTTTGTAATGTATTGTGATAAACAGTCCATTTATCGTTCATTCCATAAGTATTGAAATCCAATAAATCGTTTTGTAAATCCATCGGAATAACCATATTGGTTTGATTGTGCAAAGTCACATTTACATAATATCTCCCTTTACTAAGCGCTTCTTCCTGGAGTTGTAAGGTATTTTGATAATTTGGATTAATTTGATTTAGGTATTCTAAATCCTCATAAGCTTTTCTAAAATCCATTTTGTTAGATGATTTCAGTAATGCTAAGCTGTTTGTATATAGATATTTGGATAAAGCATTTTTGCTGTCTACAATTTGTTTGTTGTAATTATCAAAAGTAAATTTAGCATTTTTCCCCTCTTTAATTAATCGCAATGGAAGTAAAGGTTTGATTTTTTCCTGACGATTATTCAATTGAATATAAGTATTGTAAATACGCTCCAGATTAGCCGGATTTTTATCTTGTTCTAATAAATTAAGACTGTTTAAATCTCTTTCACTGGCTTTATAAAAAGCTTCTTCTAATAAGTACACAAAATCCTGATTTCCTTTCTTGTCTTTATTGGAACGTAGGTTATTTATAGCGTTATCAATAGCTTCATCATAATTTCCGGATGTCAATAAGTTTCTGGTTTGTTTTACACCGCAAGAAAGAACAAAGAAAAGTATAGAAAGTAGGAGTAGTTGTTTTTTCATTTTTTAAAATTTTTAACAAATATATTTTTTTTAAAATTAAAACATCTAAAGGATTGTGATTTTAATTTTGCTTTAAGGTTAAAACAACAAAGCCGTCAAAATTGGTTTTATTTGACGGCTTTGTTTTGAAATATATGAGTTTATTAATGTCCTCCACCTTCGGATTCCACGTGTGTTATTCCTTGTTTTTTTAAGATTTTAGGGCAATAAAAACCATAAAAAGCCAAATAAGCAAAACCTAATAACGGAATGATGTAAGAGAAATGCGTCCAAGAAATTCCAAAGATTCCTTCAGGACTACTCAAATCAAAATCGCAAATTTTTCCTTGAATCAGAGGGATAACACCTCCTCCTAAAATCATCATGATTAAGAAGGATGAAGCTTTTCCTGTATTTTTTCCTAATCCTGCAATGGCTAAGTCAAAGATAGAAGGCCACATGATAGACAGGAACAAACCACCGGAAATGAAAAAGAATTTAGCTATTTCTCTATCAGGATAAACTAATCCGATAAGCATCATTAATAAACCTGAAATACCAAAAAGCATTAAAGTTTTGCCTGCATTTTTCCCTCCGATAAAACTGATTAAGATGAAAATTAAAATCCAGATGGGATAAATGTAAAAAGCGGAAACATCATGTTGAGCAAAAATATTTGTTCCTATGATTACTCCAAAAGCCAGTGCAGGAACTAAGAATTTCAATAGGATATTAGTTGTTTTTGAAGTATCAAATACATTGACACCACCGTTCCAACGACCAATCATTAAACTCCCCCAATACAAAGCAATAAAAGGAGGGATGGCTTCTTCTAATATATTTCCAAATTCAGCAGTTTTAAGTAAAGCAGGAAGGTTACTGATGATAGTAACTTCTGTTCCAACATAAATAAAGATAGCTAACATTCCTAAGTACAACTGAGGATAATCGATGATGGTGAAGTTTTTGTGACCGTGTTCAATTTTAGCTTCTTCTTCTTTAACGGGATCTTCAATTTTAGAAAATAACATAAAAAGCGCTACAGCTATAAAGGCACATCCTAAAATGATAAATGGCAATTTGATATCTTCTAATGAAAGGGTAGTTTGTTTACTGTCACCCATTCCGAATAATGCAATTCCTAATAAAATAGCGCCAATAGTAGTTCCAAATGAATTGACACCACCTGCTAAGGTCAAACGGTGAGCTCCCGTTGCCGGACTTCCCATTTTAATAGCTAATGGATTAGCTACAATTTGCTGGATAGAAAATCCTAAACCTACGGTAAAAAGTGCTGTTAAGAAAAATCCAAAACTTTCCATGGTTGCTGCTGGTACGAATAAGAAGGATCCAAAAGCAGAAAGTGTTAATCCTGCAGCTAAGGTCTTTTTGTATCCAAATTTTTGTAAAACATCTGATTTCAGCGACACCAGAAAAAAGATAATGGAGCCCACAAAATAGGCCGCATAAAATGCCCAGGCAACTAATTGTGATTGTACTTGAGATAGGGTAAATACTTTTTTAAATACTGGAATCAAAATATCGTTGGCTGAACCAACAAATCCCCAGAAAAAAAATACGGTTACAAGGGAAATGAATTGTCCCCATTTGGTTTGTAAATTTTCAGAATTCATAAATTTTTAGTTGTTTTTTTTAGATATGTGTTTTTTTGTTAGAGTAAAAGTATTTTTTAAAATTTGAATAAAAAAATTATAAGTGTCTGAAATTAAAAAGTTTTTAACGATAACGATGTAAATGAAAAATATACACCAATTTTTGAATAATCTATCCATGTCAAATGTGATTTTTCGACACTTTTTTCTTGGTAAATTAAAAAATCAGGCTTAAAAAAATATATCTTTATGAGGTGTTTAATCCATTTTGTTTTTTAATTCATCAGTATTATGAAATATATTTTACTGTCATTACTCGCGTTTGTAGTTGCTAGGGCTCAGATAAAAAAAGAAGAATTAAATTTAATGCCCTGGCCTCAAAAAGTAGAAATTTCAGAAGCTGTTTTTTTCTTAAATAAAGATTTAAAAATCAATTGTACAGCTCCTTCCGATTCAAGAATTTTTAAAAATGCGACTCAGTTTTTAAGACGAATTGATGAAAGAACAGGCTTGTTTTTCAATCATGCATTTGTGACTAAGAAGAATGAATTTCCGGATGCTCAAATACAAATTTATTGTGAGCGAACAGGAAAAATTAGTTTAAATGAAGACGAAAGTTATCATTTATCGGTCTTGCCAAATATAATTACAATTAATGCAACTACCGATTTAGGAGCTATGCATGCTTTAGAAACACTTTCGCAACTGCTTCTAAATAATGGAACTCAATTTTATTTTCCTGGAGTTGAAATTGATGATAAACCCAGATTTGCTTGGCGTGGTTTGATGATGGATGCTTCCCGTCATTTTCAGCCAGTTGATGTGATTAAGCGCAATTTGGACGGAATGGTAGCTATGAAAATGAATGTTTTTCACTGGCATTTAGTAGATGATCAAGGCTGGCGAATTGAAATTAAAAAATATCCCCAACTAACTGAATTAGCTTCAGACGGGCAGTTTTATACTCAGGAAGATATAAAAAACATTGTTAAATATGCTGATGAAAAAGGAATAATGGTAGTTCCGGAAATAGATGTTCCAGGACATGCTTCGGCATTATTGTCTGTTTTTCCGGAAATTGGAAGTAAAACAGATACGGATGTTATGTACAGTGTTTCCCGAAAATCGGGGATTCATAATCCAACTTTAGATCCTACGAATCCTAAAACCTATGAAATTTTAGAAGCTATTTTTGATGAAGTATGTCCGTTGTTTCCAAGTACTTATTTTCATATTGGTGGCGACGAAAATAATGGTAAAGAATGGAATGCAAATCCTAAAATTCAGGAGTTTAAAAAGAAAAATAATTTGGCTACCAACCATGATTTGCAAACGTATTTCAATATGAAATTGGTTCCGATGCTCAAAAAGCATGGCAAGCAACTGATGGGATGGGAGGAAATCATGACGCCGGATATGTCTAAAGAAGCCATAATTCACGCCTGGCGTGGTGTGAACGAAGGTTTGGAGGCAGGAGGAGCTTTGGTAAAAGCGGCCAAAGAAGGTTATAAAACCGTCCTTTCAAATGGTTATTATATTGATTTGATGTTGTCTGTTGATTCCCATTATCTAAATGATCCCATGCCGAAAAATGTGGTTTTTACAGATGAAGAAAAAGCAAGAATTCTGGGAGGTGAGGCAACCATGTGGAGTGAACTGGTTACACCACTGACTATTGATTCCCGTATTTGGCCTAGAACAGCCGCAATTGCAGAGCGTTTATGGTCGAATGAAAATGTTAGGGATTTGGAAGATATGCGCCGAAGATTGCGTAAAATTTCTTTTTATTTAGAGAAAATAGGTTTGACACATATTCGAAACAAAGAAGTGATTTTAAGAAATATAGCCAATTATCAAAGTACTAAAGCCTTAAAAGATTTTAGCAATATTTGCGAGCCTTATAAAAATTACAAACGAAATGGAGGCGGAAAGAAGTATTTCATGTATTCGCCTTTGACCTTATTTGCAGATGCCTGTGGCGCAGATGCTCCAGATGCGTATGAGTTTAACAAAACCGTTAATCGATACCTAACGGATAAAGATGATTTATCAAAAACTGAGATTATGTATTATTTAAAGCAATGGATTAATATGAATACGGAATTAATTGTGCTGAGTAAAAAAGCTCCATTGATTCAGCCGCTATTGCCTTTGTCAGAGCATTTAAGTGCTGTTGCTAAAGAATTATTGAAAGAAGAATATGATGGTGTAGGGAGTACAACTTCAGAGTTAATATCTAAAGGTTTAATTGGTGGAAGAAAACCATTTA
>JALRGZ010000037.1 GCA_023253295.1 Flavobacterium sp. | reverse complement strand
CGACAAAGATTCAATCCTTCATCGCCATTTTCAGCTTGATATACCTTATAAAATGCTGATAAATAATCAACTATAAAAAGTCGAAGTTCTGGAGTATCTTCAATAACTAAAATATTTTGCTTCAACTCTGTATTTTGAGTTGGTCTTACAGTTTTCTTCTCCTCTAAAACATAAGACTGCTCAGGTTCTTTATATTCTATATCAAAAACTTCATTTTTCTTATAACTGCTTTTAGAAACTGGTAATTCTAAAGTAAATATACTCCCTTTAGCTGGAGTGCTTTTCAACCTTAAATGACCACGATGAATTTCGACTAAAGAAAGTACCAAAGACAAACCAATACCAGATCCTGTATTATTTTTTTTAGTGCTTTTTACCTGATAAAATCTGGAAAATATTTTCTCCTGACTCTCTAATGGTATACCGACACCGTCATCGCTCACTTCAACTATTAATTTTTTTACCCCTTCCTCTTCTTTAGTACCCAAAAACAAATCAACATGCCCATAATTATTAGTGAACTTCAATGCATTTGAAAGCAAATTATACAATATCTTATGATATTTATCCATATCTATCCACCCCTCAATACTTTCTTCCTCACAGTTGAAATTAAAGTTGATATCTTTTTCCTGAGCCAATTGTGCAAAAGAGTCAAAAACAATTTGTGTATTAGCTACAATTTCAGTCTTAGAAACTTTTAATTTTAATTTTCCAGATTGAGCCTTTCTGAAATCTAAAATCTGATTAACTAACAATAGTAATCGATTTGCATTTTGATAAATCAATTGAAGTTTATTTCTATCATAAACTAAACTTTCATCTTGTTCTAACAATTGCTTAGCTGGTCCTAATATTAATGTTAATGGAGTTCTTAATTCATGAGAAATATTAGTAAAGAACTGTAACTTCTCATTTGATAAACGTTCATCACTGTCCCTTTTAACTCTTTCTAATAAGAGTGCTTGTTTTAATTTAATTCTAGACTTTATTTCCTTTCTTATAAAATAAGAAGAAATCGAAAGCACCATAATAATCAAAAGAAAAATCTTGGTAGTCGTCCAGAAGGGTGACAAAATCGTAATATTATAAGAAGTTGTTTTACTCCAAATCCCATCACTATTTCTGGCTCTTATTTTAAACACATAATCATTAGGATTCAAGTTAGTATATTGAATAGTTCTGGAATCACTATTAGTTGTAATCCAATTTTTATCAAAACCTTCAAGCATATACTCAAATTTATTCAGCCTTTCATTTGTATAGGAAGGAGCTGAAAACTGTACCGAAAAGTTACGATTATCATAATTGAGTTCTACTTCTTTTAAATAATTGATACTCTTTTTCAAAGGAACCTGCCCCTCTACTACAACTCCTGGAAAAATTTCTTTATTTTGTACTTTAAACTCAGTAATAACAGGAGAAGGCGCCCATTTATTTTCTTTTAAATTATTTGGTGAAAAATAAATAATTCCATTTTTACCGGCTAAATAAATAGCCGAATCATTAAAATTAAAAAATCCTTTTGAGCTAAATATATCCAGTCTGTTTCCACTATTTACATGGTATATATTTACTGTATTTTGTCCTTTTTTAAACTTTGCCACGCTGTTATTGTTGATATTCATCCACAAATTACCACGGGTATCTTCAGCTAAATCAGTTATCCATTTATCTTCAAAATCATTTTGTTCTAAAACTGCAACAAAATCATCTTTAGAAGGTTCATACATTGCCAAACCTTTCACAGTAGCTGCCCATATAATTCCATCTGAATCTATTAAAATATCGCTAACATTATTCTCAGGCAAACCAGCTTTCTTGTTTCTTCCTTTATAATATAACTTTTGTTTTTTGGTTTTAATATTATATTTAACGATACCTGTTTCGGTTGCAAACCATAAGTTATTGGTATTATCAACTATAATTTTATTAATTTGATAATCAGGAAGCAATATCCCTTTTGAGACTTTTAACTGTAATGTTTGAGTATCTAATACAACTGCTCCTTCACCAAAAGAACCAACTACCAGAGAATTCGCATCAGATTTCACAAAAGAAATAACAGGATCATTAAATCCTAAATTAATTAAACTTGAATGGTTAGAAATGTAATCATAAACCAGAACTTGTCCATTCCATAATCCGCAATAAAAAACTTTACCATCAGCAGAATAAATACTTGCTATGTCTTTATGGGGATTAAAAAGAGGAACAAAATAATTCCCCTTAGAAATAAAAAGACCATTGTAACGTGATAATGCAATTACTTTCCCATCATATGTTTTAGAAAAGCCTCTGATATTAGGAGCTTGATTTTCATTATACAAAGAAATATCTTTATTGATTTTAAACTGATTTCCATAAGGATCATATTTGTCCAAACCTTCCTCAGTTCCAATCCACAACACTCCGGAAGCATCAAAATATAAAGCAGTTATTAGATTGTCTATCAAAGAAGTATTATCAGACAAAACAGAATAATAACGACTAAATTTACCTTTAGCAATATCTTCTAACTGGTTACAAACCAAAAGTCCTCCTAAGGTTCCTACCCAATATTTTCCGTCAGGAGCTTTAGCTATCGAAACAAAATAAGGCCCTAATTTATTTCTTAAAGCATCATCCTTTATGTAGAGATTAACAAAAGTGTTTTTAGTCTTATCTAGTTTATATAGTCCAGCTCGAGTACCAATAAACAAATCTGATTTTGCATCTTCATAAATAAAATTAATATAAGGATTTAATTCGGTGGAATTAGGAACCGTTAAAACATATTTACTTATTTTATTAATGGCGCCATTTTTACCTAAAACAATTTTAGCAACTGAAACATTACCATAACTCCCTACCCAGATTATCCCTTTTTTATCTTCAAAAATATCTTTAATATACTCAAATCCCTTTAAATTAACTCTTGAAAATTGATTGGTTCTTGGATTATAAATACACAAACCACCTACCTTTGTACCAATCCAAATACGTTTAAATTTATCAATATGCACCGCTCTAATTTCCTCATCCGGCAAACTATTACGATTGTTTTTTTCAGGTAAAAAAACCTTAAAAGTATTATCCTCTAAATTAAACCATGTAAGTCCTTTTCGAGTACCAACCCACAGACTATTACTCGATTTATCATATTCTATCGCTGTAATATCATCATTATTAATTTTGTCTTTTCCAAGTGTAGCACTCAAATAAGGTTTAAATTGATAACCATCAAAACGATTTAAACCAAAAAAAGTTCCAAACCAAAGAAAACCATTCTTATCCTGAACAATATGCCTTACCGAATTGTAGGAAAGACCATTACTCTCATTATAATGCTCAAATTTTATATTTTGCCCCATTAATCGAGACAATGAAATAATAAAAATGAAAACTATAATTAGTTTCGATTTCATAGGTGTTTAGGTATTGGAAATAATTTAATTGTAAATGGTATTTCTTCTCAAATTTATAATAAAATTATTGGATGGAGCACCATTTATAAAACTTTTAAAGATAGAACAAAACTCATAAAAGGAAATTTCTTCTACGGACGGCTTAGTCAGTTTACCATAATACTCTAAATATGAATTTATAATCATTTTGTATTGACGAATTTGTTTAACTCCAATATCTTTGAAAGCCAATTCATCAGCAGAATGAATTCGGTAAAAATCAACTATCATATCAAAACCTGTCCAGTTTTCCTTTTGAAACTCTTTCAATTTTGAATAAGGTACTTTTGCAAATGCGAACAAATCATTAGCAGTTGCTTTCAATAAAAACGCTTTAAAATCTTCTGGCCAGTCACTCTTCAAAAAGCGACTTCTAACTAATTCTTTTAAATGCCAATTGGTATAATCTCTATAGTTTTTAGCTGACAAAATTTCTCTATCCCAAATTGCCGTATCATTACTGTTTTTCAAATAATCATATTCCTGCTTGTACAAAGGAAATAGCGTTTTAAAATCAGGCACAGAGTCAATTGTAACAGTTTCAATTTGCATCTTATTTTTACTTTTTACAGTCAAAATTTTATATCCCGGAATATAAGCCGCCAAAGACGGAATCTGAATATTAAACAACGCTTTTCCATCTTTATATTTTCTGAATCCTGTGTCATTAATATGCATATGTCCCGCAAAATGGATTTGAATTCCCGCTTTCGCAAATAGTTCACTTACTTCCTCACTAGGCACTCTGTGCAATTGCATTTTCTGTTCTCCAAATAATTTTCGCATCATTCCCGAAGCATCATCGTTGAAATCCACCATAGGATAATGGCTAAAGGCTATTAAGGTTTTTCCTCTTTTCTTTGCTTCCTGGGCTACTTTAGCAGCCCAGTCAATTAAATGTTTTTTATGCGTCAGCACCTGATTGTAACCCACATTTGGGCTATTATAATTAGCAGGGTTTTGCGGATGCTCTTTTGCCCCTTCTTTTGGAATATACACATTGCCATCAATCGCTAATAACCATATCCCTTTTGTAGGTTCAACTAAATAACTTAAATCAGGAATTGGATTATTATACGGAGGAATGTTATAATTCCTTTTATCAATACCAGCATTTTCTAATGCTTTTTCAAAAGTATAATTATCAGAATTGTAGGCAGAGAAAGGAGTTTCCCAGTAGAAATCAGATGGTTTAGGATAAAAGCCAAATTCTTTCATTTCATCCAAAACTTCCACATATCCCATTGTTCCAATGTCTTTTGTAATGACAACCGGAAGTTCATTGGAACTTTTAGAAACATACATTCCTTCTTTGCTCATGATGACCTGATTTTTTCCATCTTTACCTAAAAAATCGGTTTTGCCTGAATCGGCTAAAAAAGGTTTGGCTACATCATGATTTCCTGTAGTAATGACAAAGCGGATTCCGTATTTATTTGAATAGTCATCCAATATTCTTTTCAATCCTTTAATATTCAAAGGCTGACCGTCGTCACTAAAATCTCCGGGTAAAGCTACTGTTTTGATATTTCGCTTGACCACATCATCTAAGGCAGCCAGAAAGGCAAAATAATTTTCGTTGAACAATCGGGTGGATTGCAACTGGGATTTCATGGTACGAATCAAAGTATATTTTCCATCATAAGGATTAAGAATTCCTCTATAATCCGAATCAGAAAAGGAACCGTATATATCCAATAAATGAACATCAGACAGAAATGCAATTTGTGTGTTTTTGGATGGAATTTGTTTTACAGAATTACACGAAATAAAATCTAAAACAATAATTCCAAAAACAATTACTTTTTTAAAATAGTTCATTTATTAAGTCTTTCAAATATTAGATTTTTGTTTCAGGAGGAAATGTATAGGAATCTTTCCATCCGCCTAAATCAATTAAAACGCGGTCAATCATTACTCCCGGATCGACCATCCAAATTTTCAATGTATGTTTTCCTGCTTTATTAATAATTTGTGGCGCCGATTTTACAGCAGCATTTTTCAACACATTTTGCATCCATTCGTCACTACGTCCAAAGGTCTGAAAATCCAGAATTACGGGTTCAGCCTCATCAATCGCTACTGCACATCGCACTCCTTTTCCTTCATAAAAAGCGTGAGTTGGAATCGCCTGCACTCTTACATTAGCCTGACCAAAATTAAAACTATAAAATTCATATTCCATCAACGGACTGTTATTTTTAATGGAAGTTAAATCAACTTCAGAGTTAGCAGTTCTTGGTAAAGCCACACTCACTTTGCCTGAATACCCAATACCTACAAATGTTTGCCATTGCGCTTCTTTTCCTGCTTTTTTATTCGAAAAATTCGCTGCATCAATCGACACGTAGCCTTTGTCTTCTACAAAACCTTTATAATTTTCTAATTCCTGAAATTTAGGATTAAAAGCCGAAACACCAATTGTTATCAAAGTATCTTTACTTAAAAATTCAATAGCAGAATTCACCTTATAACTCGGCGGAATCAATTGGTAATCATGCCCTAATGGCGCTTCTTTCAAATTCTCTCCTCTAGGTGCTTTTTTCCAATCGATACTCACCCAAAGACGTTGTTGTGGATTATTCCGGCTATCTAAGGTTCCTTCTTGTTTCGAAATTTTAATCCAGTCAGCTTTTGGTTTAGCCTGCCAGGAAACTGTCCCATTCCCTTTCATAAAAACATCAATGTAATACTGATTGTCAATATAAGCATTAAAAACAGGTAAAACATCAGCATAGGAATTTTCAATTTTATGATTAGCTTCCATTTCATAACTTTCTAAGGCCAATTTCAATTCCGGTTTTGTTCCTTCAACAGCATTCGTTGAAGTGGTTTGTCCAAAAACGGGTAAATTTCGAGGTGCCATACTCATGATATTTTTCCACTTTCCATTTACCAATTCGTTATTAAAATAAGCTGTTTCTTTTTCAATTCGCTTAAAAGCATCTTCCGATTTTTGAGCAAAAAAAGCAGCGCTACCTCTTCCCTGTTTTGCAACAAACTTATTTTTATAGGCATACAACCATTTATGATTCAAACTTGCAGCTCCAATTACCGGATAAGTGACCAATTCATAAAACGCATTTTGACGATTAGCAGGAATTGCCGTTTTTAATTTTTCAACGGCATCCATTAATTTTTGATAATCGTCAATTCTTTTCGAAACCTCATCACCATAATGAAATTGTGTTAATGCTGTTGCGCTTGGTTTGGAAACTGGCTCTACATGATTCCAGGCCATAAACTCAGGACGGCGTTGAAATGCCAAACGGTAATATTCAAAAAATAAATCGGTAATTGCATTTGAATTTTCTTTACCAAATTCCCGCGTAGCCCAGTTTTGCATATGTGTTTTCACACTTTCGCTTTTGGCAAAAGGAGTCATATCCCAAGCCATATCCAAAAACAATTCGATATTGTATTCATGGGGTTTGATATCACCACAATTTAAAATCCATAAATCACGGGATTTAAATTCGTAGGCTTTTTCCATTTCTTCCCATAACAAAACAGGATTAGTCCCATTCAACCACAAATAATCATGCGGACGCCCCCAATACGAAGTATGGTAATAAATCCCAGCTCCACCGGAACGTTGTTGCTCCTTTGGATTACTCAACTGACGGATATATCCATAATTATCATCCGTCCAGACCAGTTGTACATCTTCCGGTAATTTGAGGCCTTTTTGATAATAATCTAAAACTTCTTTATACGGAATAAAAGCCTGCGGAATGGCATTAGGTTCTTTGCCTGTTTCTTTTTTCAAAATGGCTCTTTGATCAGTTATAACCTGTTCCAATAATTTTACTTGAGAATCCGAATCATCTTCACCCACAATCATAGGAGAATCATGTTCGCCACGCATTCCTACCGTATAAATATTCTCAAATGGAGCCGTTTCTTTGGCTCTCTTTTTAAAGAAATTTTTAATCACTCCTGAGTTGGTATCATAGCGGTATTCCCCCATTGTACTGTGATTCCACTCCGCATTAATATTACTTAACATCGGTTCGGCATGAGAAGTTCCTACCACAATGGCATAATCATCTGCTGCTTCTTTGTTTTTAGGAAAAGAATAAAAAGCTTTAGTGCATTTGTGCATGGCCGGCCAAATCGTATTGGCTCTCAAACGCAATAACAATTCGAAAACTTTAGCATAGGTTTTAGGTCCGATGTCCCCTGTTTCAGGTTCAAAAGTTTTAGCAGCCCAAGGTTGCAACCCCCAATCTTCATCATTCAAAAATACACCTCGGTATTTCACTGATGGCGAACCATAAACTTTGGTTTCTACCTTTACAACCAAATTGTCTTTTTTATCCGGCGTCACATCCGCCCACCATTCCCAAGGAGAAACACCAATCATTCTGGAAATTTCCAATAAACCATAAGCCGTAGCTCTTCTGTCAGACCCCACAATAACTAATGCTTTTTTTAGGTTTGCAGTAGGATTTTCGACTAACTGAATTTTATAAGTTTCCCATTTCCCTTTTACAGCTGCAATGGAGATTTTTTGTTTTGAGACTAAAGCATCAATCCATTTACTTTGTCCGATAGTTCCCGCCATAATAGCGATTCCTGAACTCTTTTCCCCTACCAACAATTGCTGATTACTTACTGCCAAGACATCATCGGTAAGCATTTTTGCAGCAATATGGACCACTTTTGGTTCTTTGGCTTCTATGTGAATACTTGCTTTTTGATTGCCGGAAACAATTTTAAAATCAGTACTCTGGGCCTTGATTCCAAAAGCCAACAGCAACATATTCATTAGAAAAAGAGTCGAAAACTTATTTTTGAACATAATTTATTTTTTAATTCTTTCGTATTGATTGTTGTCAAATACCACTTTATATGTGGATTTAAAAAGTGTAGAAGGGATATAATAATCGGTTGAAATTACCTGAGCTCCTGAAGCCTTTGCTTTTTCAAATTTCGTATAATCATTATTCCTTGCTTCAGTTGTTCCATCATCGGCGCGGGTGCGTACCATATAGCCTTTACCAACTAACTCTTGGATATAATTAAAATCTTTTATTGGATTATTTACAATTCTAAAAGCGGCTTCCGGAGTACCTTCTTTAGCATTTACAAATAAGACTCTGTTTTTCAAACTCGGATGACCATCAATATAGCGGTTAATCTTTGTTTCATTTTCATCCAAAATAAATAAAAAACGACCTCGTACAGCCTCCAATTCTGGCCAACCTTTCTTTAAAATTGCTTCTTCCAAAGTTGTAAAATTACCTCTGACTAAATCAGGAGTAATCAATTGCGAATTGTCAAAAACCGAACGAATCTCAGCATCAATACTTTCTAAGGCTTCCTTAGTAAAAGGCAAAGGTTCTGTTAAATTTCGATTATTATCATCTTTAGCATTAATCAAAATAAAAATTGGCATATGATTCTGATGCGCATCCGACCATTTTTTTAAGGCTTGTAATCCTTCTTTAAACAATAAATAATGACTTCTAAAATCGATATCCTGTATATGAAACATTTTTAATCCGGCTTGCGCCAATTTCTTTTCGGCATCAAATTCCATAGGTTGTTTTCCTAAAGTTTTTATAATAGCCAAACCTTTGGGATGCGAATAATAGCCTCCTTTAGGATCATACAACACATCCATCTCCAAATTCCGAAGTCCTAAATCCAATTGTGCTTCTAAAGGAATATGAGTATATTGAAGCGCTTTGGCAGCAGCTGAATCTTTTTGAAACAGATAATTCCAAAGTGGTGGTTCAATAGCAATTTTATAAGAATTATGACTTCCAATCACCTGAATTTCATTCATTTTTATGCCATCCTCTTTTTTTTCATCAAAAGAAAACAATACAAATAAAGATAGAAAAAGCAATCCTGAAATTTTATTTTTGGAAATCATATCCTTTTAGATTTTAATGTAAATGCGTTTTTTATTCAGCCACCAGCCCACAGACCAACAAACTAACATAAAAAGAATTGCGGTTACAAAAGAGCCAAAACTTCCCGGGAAAATATTTTGGATGATAGCTTCACTAAACCATTCGAAAACATCTTGCTCATTATTCACCGGAATCATGCGTAAAAGAGTAAAGAAAAGTTCCGAAAACAGATAAATAAACAAAGGATTCTTTCCGAAAATCGTATTAAATTCGATTCCAAAAGTCTTTTGTTTTAATTCAATAAAATAGATTAAAATAGCCATAACGGATAAATCAATTCCGACGGTATACAATACAAAAGGTCCTGTCCAAAGCTTTTTACAAATAGGCAAAACCAAATCCCACCATCTTGCAAAAGCCATTAATAGAAAACCAACAATTAAAAGTTTAGCAATTCCTTCAAATGTTTTTCCGATTCTCTGAATAAAAGTTCCGGCAATAAATCCGGCAATTACATTAACAATGGAAGGCAAAGTACTCAAAATCCCTTCAGGGTCAAAAGGAACGCTATCGCGTTTATAAATATGACCATTTCCTAAAATGGATAAATCCAATCGGGTAACCGCATTCGTAGCCATTTCTAATTCGACTCCCGGCTGACCAAACAAATACAACATTGCCCAATAGGACAACAAGAAAATCACCGACAGAATTAGTGCCACCTTCTCAGACAGATAATAAAATATAACCGCCGCGAAAAAATAACACAAAGCAATACGTTGCAAAACGCCCATGACACGCGTTTCGGCAAAAGGTTTTAATTCCCAGCCTCCATCCATACCCTGACGGAAAAAAGGAAACCAATACATTAGAAATCCTAATAAGAAAATGATAAGCGTACGTTTGATTACTTTTTTCCAAAAAACATCTGCAGCCATTTCTTTCATTTTTCCCATAGAAAAACTCATCGCATTTCCCATAGCGAATAAGAAAGATGGAAAAACTAAATCAGCAAGAGTAAATCCAAACCATTCGGCATGAACTAAATAAGGATAAAGTGGGGCTCCCGTTCCCGGTGTATTGACCACAATCATTAAACAAATCGTAAGTCCTCTAAATACATCAAGTGAAAGGAATCGATTGGATTTTAGGTTAGAAATTGCATCCATAGTTAATAATCGTATTTAATTGTTGTCATTTTTTCGGTCACAGGAATAATGCGAGAACGGTATTTTTTGTGCAAAGCTTTAGCAATCTCATTAGGATTCCCTTTAGCTTTTACAGGAAAATCTTTTCTTGCAGTAACCCACTTCCACTCCCATTGTTTTATTTTTTCGTCAAATGTATTTTGATTGAATGTCCCCCAATTGGCTTTTACGTCTACGAAAAATTGTTCCCACCTCGGTTTATAAAAATCCGTCATCAATCCGCTCCACTGCCTATTACTGTATTCATGCAATCTGTTATTCGAGGCTCCCCAAAGTGTAATTAAATCACGGGCATTTTGTTCATACAGGGCTTTCTCTTTTTCGTCTATTCCCCATCTTCTGGCATCGGCAATCCAAGGTCCTAATAGGAAATCCTGACGAGTAGCTAAAAGTTTATCCATATCGTCTATTAATTCTAAAAATTCTTTGCTGTTTTTTTCGAAAGCCACTTTATCATTGTTTTGATAGGCAATTGTAATCTGCTGTTGTAAAGGCAAAGCATAATTAGCCAAAACCTGTCGGGTCACATCCACCAAATCATATTGGAATCCATCCGACTTTTTACAGGCAGGAATTGCTTTGATAAATAAATCCCAGGCTGGTAATAAATCTTTGGGTGCATAATTCAATTTCGTTCTTGCCCAACGACGGAAACCTTCAAAAGTAGGTCGGGAAACAATTATCGACTCGGCTCCGTCACGAATGACTTCTCCGTTATAGACGGTTTTCACTAAAACATCCCAGGCTTTATCAATAGACTCATTTGATTTTCCATAACGGTTTCGGGTATAATTTTTCAACCAGGAGTTCAAATCTATCGGAGTGTCACGCCAGGTATTATCCGTCATTAATTCATATAAAACCGGATTTTGCTCAATAGCTTCCATGGTCAAACCAATTCCTTTTAACTTTCCTGATTTAGGATCTTTCAACGCTTCTGCAGGTTCCTGAGCTACCTTTTCAATGCGGCCAAACAGGGTAATATTACCACCAAAATTGTGTAGCATATTCCATATCCATTGTTTCCCATAAAAAGCTTCCGTACGTTTCCAAATAGGCTCAATTTCTGCAGCCAAATCCAAGATTATCATTCGGTCATCAGGAACAGCATCCAGTAATCCTTTGATTTGTGGGGCTTCCCAAAATTCTCTGTGACTGTAAAAAAGCCAGCCCTGCATTACCCAAACCGCATCCTTATCGGCTGCTTTCATTCCTTCAAAAATCTTTTTGCTTAAATCAAATAAATAAGCAGGATCATTCGAAGGCGGTGTGTTTTCATTAAAAGTATCAGCCGAATACAAATGATCGGTTCCATACACTTTGGATTGCATCTCTAAGAATTTCTTCCCGATTTCGGCAAACAAAGGATCATTGGAATCCAAAATATAAGTATCCTCAAAATCATTCCCCCAGTTGGTTTGCTTTAATTTGGCATTCGGAAAAAACTTTTTGAAAGAAGCCGGAACGTGACCTGTAAAAGCAGGAAGTACGGTTTTCATTCCTAGTTCGCGCTCTCTTTTTAAGATTTTCAACTGCAAATCTCGGTGGGTTTCTTTCCAGTTTTTAGACAAAGGACCACCCCATCCGTCTAAATTCCCCATCCAAAACCATGAAAAATAAGCCGGTCCACTGAAAAACGAATTCAAATCTTCATCAGTAAAACCATAGGATTTATATACCTCATCCCAAATATATTCTTCTCCAGTAATGGCTAATGGCATATTGATTCCGTGCAAAGCCATCCAGTCGATTTCTTTTTCCCAACGTTTCCAATCCCACCAACTCATGCTGTAATTAAAAGTGCAGTAATTCAAATAATAGCGGTATTCATAAGGTGTTTTTTTATGAACCAATTTAGAAACTGCAGGTAATTTTTTAGGCAAATTCAAATTGGTTCCATTCCAAGTAATTTGGCTATTCGTATAATTATTCAAATAATAATACAAAGCAGATGCAACAGCAACTCCATTGTTTCCTTTTAATACAATTTTATCTCCTTTAGAAACAATTTCGAACCAATCTTCTTTTGCGGAAGCATCAATTTCGACACTAAATTGCGAAAGATGATTGGGTAAAATGCGAGCAATAAGCTCTCTGGCAGTATTGGCTATTTCTGTTTCGGATTTTGTTGGCTGACAGATACCGTTTTCAAAAACAAAAACAATAAGCAATAAGACTATTTTTAGATTAGTTTTCATCTATTATATGATTATATTATACAAAATCAAAAACTGGAAATACCAGTAGGTTTTATTTTTAGTATGTTTCCTTTCGTATCAAAATTCAAACTATCAATACAAATTTGGCGCAAAACATATTTTTCTTTTTGAGGAAAAATTCGATGGTACAAAATATAATCTTGTCCATTTTCATTAAATACAGAATGATGGCCTGGCCCATAAGTTGTACTATCAGCAGTTGTTTCCAAAATAGGACTATTCGGTGCAGTTTCAAAGGGTCCTAATGGAGAATTCCCTACAGCATATCCTACTTTATAAGTGGCATCTATTGCCTTACCTGACGAATACATCAAATAGTATTTTCCAAAACGCTTAATCATATAAGGAGCCTCAAAATAATCTTTAGGAGTAACTTCTTTAGGGGTTTCAGCAAATGAAATCATATCCGAATTCAGTCTGCTTGCCATACAAATACCATTTATCCAATTAAATCCGGAACCCCAATATAAATAAGCCTGACCGTCTTCATCAATAAAGCAATCGGCATCGATATTATGGACAGCAGGATAATCTTTTGATGAAATTAAAGGAGACTGATCTACCTTCGCATTTTTCCATGGCCCCAAAGGAGTATCGCTCACACCAACCCAAATTTCGCTTCCAACAGAAACATACATATAATATTTTCCATTAGCTGCTTTTTTAACAGAAGGTGCCCATACCATAGAATCTTTTGAATCTGGACTGGTACAAGCTTTTTTTGTTGGCCAATTCAAATGATGACGTTCAAATTTCAAGAAATCTTTTGTAGAAAAAACAGCCAATTCATCCCCTCCCCAAGGATCGATTGTGGCATAAATAAAAAAAGTATCTCCCTCTTTTATAATGCAGGGATCTGCAAAATATCCCTCTATAATCGGATTTCCAATATTTGTTTTAGCCTGTATTTCTTCCTTCTTCGCTGTTTGCTTGCACGAAATCAGCAAAATACTCATCCACAAAATAAAAATACCCGGTTTAAAATTTTTCATTACTATTCTTTTAATCATCAATAAAAATTATTACTCTTCAATTACTTCATCTGATTTAGAAGGTGGAACTTGTTTGGTTCCCCAGGTTTTAGAAGGCGTTGCTGCCATTTCAAATTCTAATACTCCACCTGCTACAATATCACTATGTTCGATAAAAGCATTTTCAAAGGCTTTTCCATTTAAGGTTACCGATTTGATATACTTGTTTTTATCCGAAAGATTTTTGGCTTTAATTGTAAAATCTTTCCCATTTTCCTGATGAATCACCGTTTGACTGAAATAAGGTGAATTAATCAAATAGTACGACTGTCCGGCGTTTGGATACAATCCCATCATGTGAAAAGCCAACCAGGAAGACATCGCTCCCGAATCGTCATTACCTGGGATTCCGTTTCGGCTTGTATTGTAATTTTTGTCAATGATTTGGTGAATTCGGTCATTACTTAAATCAGGACGACCAATCCAGTGGTATAAGTTTGGACTTAAAAAAGAGGGCTCATTGGCTACATTATAAAATCCTTTGTCAAACAACGTATTTAATCTTTTCTTGAATGCCTCATTTCCACCTGTTTTTTTAATCAACATCGCCACATCATGAGGCACAGATAAGGAATATTCCCAAGAACTGGCTTCATAAAAAACACCACACCACCAGCATACGCAATTAGGCCAATCCTGTGCTAAAGGCGTATAAGGCACATAGGAAATTTTTCCATTGGTAGCAGCACACTGAATGCTATCAACCCATTTTCTGTTGGAATCTTTTGGCATAATAAATCCACGTGAACCATTATCTTCAATGTCTCTCCATAGGTTTTGCCAGTTATCCGCCTGTTTGATAAAACGCCAGTATTCCCCTTTACGCTTGGTTCCTTTGGCTACAATTGCTAAACAATAATCGTTATATGAGTATTCCAAAGTACGGTTTCCTGAACGAACATAATCGGTAGAAACATATCCTAATCGATTGTAATCTACTAATCCACCACGTCCTTCTTTTTCTTCATTTCCACCTGGAGCAAACAAAGCGTCTTTCATCATTGCTTCCAGACCTAACTTATAATTGATACCTTCCAATCCTTTTACAAAAGCATCAGCAATTACCACCTCAGCATTCGAACCTCCTTGTGTGCGTCCGTTTGAATTTCCGCTTCTGGCTTCCGGCAAATAACCATCTCGCTTATAAATTTGTAACATCGCATTTACAATATCTACTTCTCGGGAAGGATTTAATAGTGTAATTAATGGACTTGATGAACGATAGGTATCCCAAATAGCGTAAAAATCATCATAATAAGGTGTGTTGTTTTCCCATAGTGGATTTTCTCCTGTACGATCAACCGGCATCAACATCGTATGATACAATCCGGTATACAACATGGTTTTCTTTTCGGTAGAAGCTTCTTTCTCTACTTCTACTCTTTGCAATATATTCTCCCATTTTTGTTGGGTTTCGGCTAATTCTTTCTTGAAATCCCAATGCGGAATTTCGTTATCAATATTCACTTTAGCTTTTAAGGCACTTATAAAAGAAACCCCGATTTTCATATTGACAGTTTTATTGGTCAAGCCCTCGAAGAATAACATTGCCCCTGTTTTCTTTCCATCATCCACCTGATTTTTTTCATTTGGGAAAAATTTCTCTCCTTTCCAAGTCGAAAAATTAGTAAATGGCTGATCAAAGATGGCTGTAAAATAAACAGTATAAGTACT
>JALRGZ010000022.1 GCA_023253295.1 Flavobacterium sp. | reverse complement strand
TACATCGTGGCGGTTCTTTTCTTTGTACTTCTGAATACTGTAGTCGCTATATGGTAGGAACCAGGGGGAATGGCGAAGTTCGATCACCAACTAATCATCTTGGTTTTAGATGTGTGAAATAGGATAAAGGTTTTTGGATTGGCTTGCAATAGCTTTTTAATTTTTTACGGACTATTGAGGGATTTGAACCATAGAATTTAATTATTTTGGAATGTTGAAATTTTTTTAAATCTTCTAGAATATGATTTGGAAATAGGTTTGTATATCTATAAAAATATAAGGGAATTGGGTGTAGATGTTTTGTAGTCTTAATGTTATTTTTTTCTTATTTAAAAATGTCTATTGTTGGCTTTTATAAATAGAATGTTTTGCAGTCGAACACTTTTATGTTAGCTATGTATTTCAATTATGCTTTCTTCGTAAAAAAAAAAAGCTTGAAAAACAGTTAAAACGATAATGAATTGTTAATAATTGTTATAGTTTTGTAGAAGGCAAAATTAATTCTTAATCCTGCAATGGATACTTCAAATGGGGATATTTTTATATGGAAACGTGTAAAGAATGGTGATATTTCAGCATTCGAGCATTTGTATGATAGTTATTCTGCTCTCCTTTTTTCATTTGCGCATCAATATAGTTCGGATGAAGATTTAATCCAAGATGCCATACATGATACCTTTTTAGATATTTATAAATATAAGGATAATTTGGCTGATAATGTAAATATAAAACCTTACTTGTTTAAATCTCTTCAAAGAAATATTTTTAAAAAATTAAAAGCTTCAAATAAGCTTATATCCATTGAGCAATCCCAATGGTATGATGTAAATGAATCTTCGGCAGAAGAACTTTTAATTGAAAATGAAAGTCAAACAGAACTTAACATTAAGTTAGCTTTTGCATTAGAAGAATTACCCAAAAAACAACGTAAGGCATTGTTTCTAAGATTCAATGAAGAATGCACTTATGAAGAAATTGCATTGCAAATGAATATTTCCCTGGAGTCTTGCAGAACGCTGGTTTACAGAGCTTTAAAAGAATTGAGAAATAAATTTAAAAAAAAAGGTTATTTTTTTGTCTATGTTTTTGATCTTTTAGTCTTATTAAGATATAAAGACAATAAAAAAATAACATTTTGTATATCAATTTTAAAAATACTTCTTCACGAAAACGGTCGGAATTAAAAGACCGGATATTTAATCATTTACATGAATTACAGCAAGTCGAAGCTCGCAGACAAAAAAGAAAGAGAATAATTTATTTTGCTGCTGCTAGTTGTGTAATGTTTTTTGGTTATTTGACCTATAACCAATTTGAAGGGAATAAAGATACTGAGTTAGATGATTTTGTGAGTTTACAAAAAATAGCTTCTACTGATAATATTGAAAAAATATCTTTGATTTTAGAAGATAAAAATACAGTTGCTGTAGAAGACAGTACGCTTATTATTTATTCTAAAAAAGGAGATAAAATCAAAATTGGAGATGAAGAGATAAAAAGAACGACTAGTGCGGTAACTTATAATACTTTAATTGTTCCATATGGTAAGAAGACTCACTTGCAATTAACCGATGGAACAAATATTTGGTTAAATTCAGGGTCTACGTTGATATATCCTTCAGTTTTTAAAGGAGATATCAGGGAAGTTTATTTAATAGGTGAAGCTATTTTTGAAGTAAGTCATGATAAGACGAAACCTTTTTTTGTAAAAACGCGTAATAGTAAAGTGCAAGTTTTAGGGACAATTTTTGACGTAAGTTGTTATCCTGAAGATGAATATGTACAAACAGCATTAATGCAGGGCAAAGTGCGTATGACTTATACTCCTAAAGGTTTTTTTAAAGATAAAATTGAGAAAAACCTTTTACCAGGTATGATAGCAACTTTATCTGAATCAAAAGAGACTATGAAAGTTGAAAAAGGGGATTTAGAACCTATATTTTCATGGCGTAATGGCTATTTCATTTTTAATAGTGAATCTTTAAACTCCATTTTGAATAGATTATCCCGCTATTATAAAGTGAAATTTATAAAAGATAAAGATTTGGATTTGAATGCAACTTATTCAGGATCTTTTTCTTTAAATGAAGATTTGAACAATGTAGCTCAAACGCTGGGTAGTATTACAGATAAAAATTTTGAATTAACTAATGATCATAAAACTATAATAATAAAGTAAAACTAGTTCTAACTAAATCATGAAAAAGCCTATGATGAAAACGAAATAAAAACTAACAAATAACCATTAATTACGAGTACAAAAAAAACCAAAAGATGCGGGAACATCCTTTGGTCAAGTAGAAATTGTAATTGTTTTTAAGCAATTACGCTTTAAAATGCAAAACAAAATTATGAATAAAAAACATAATTCAGAAATATTATTATTTTCTGAGCAAACTCTCCATTATATACATGTCATAATCATGAGGTCTATTATCACATTTATATTTTTAGGTGTATTAAGTTTACATGCTTCTATAAGTAACGGACAAACTAAAATACATGTAAATTTCAAAAATAACTCGTTAAGAGAAGTTTTCACTGAGCTGGAAAAGAAAAGTGATTATGTCTTTTTTTACGATGATGCTATTCTTAAAGGTAGTAACAATATATCATTGCAAAAAGATGCTACAGTAATTCAAATTATTCAATCGATATTTTCTAATTCAAACTTGACTTACGATGTCATTGATAAACAAATTGTAATAAAGCCAAGAAAAGTAGAAAAATCAGTAAAGGTTATTCAGCAAAAAGAATATGAATTAACCGGAACTGTAAAAGGTAAAGACGGTAATCCTTTAATAGGTGTAAGTGTTATCATAAAAGGGAAACAAACCTGGGATATAACAAGGGAAAAAGGAGATTTTAGAGTTACTGTTGTAGCAAATGACAGCTTGGAATTTCATTATATGGGTTACAAATCAAGAACCGTTGCAGTAAAAAATCAGAAGCTTTTAAATATTATTCTTGAAGAAGATGTTTTGGAATTATCTGATGTTTCTGTGATTGCATCAAATGGTTATACAAAGTTGCCTAAAGAAAGAGTAACAGGTTCATTTGAAGTAATTGGTGCAAAAGAGTTATCAGAAGTACCTACTGTAGACATTCAGTCAAGAATAGAAGGAAAAATAGCTGGTGTAAGAGTCGATCCAAGAACTGGTGCTATTTCCGTAAGAGGAGTTAATAATTATTTTGGTTTTGGACAACCATTATTAGTTATTGATGGTTTCCCTCAGCCTGAAGATTTTGCTTTTAGTAAAAGAGGTGTACCTGGATCAACTATTTTAAGTTATATGAATCCAGATGATGTTGAGAGTATTACAGTTTTAAAAGATGCTGCTGCTGCTTCAATTTGGGGAAGTCGTGCTGCCAATGGTGTAATTGTTATTACTACTAAAAAGGGGAAAAAGAATCAAGATCCTACCATTAATTTCAGTACAAATACAACTATGGGGGAGAAAATGGATTTGGGTAAACTTAGAGTAATGAACACAAGGGACTATATAGACTATGAAAAAGATCTAGTCTCTAAAGGATTTTTAGCTGATAATATTAGTAATTGGCAGTCGGCAAATCCTAGTGCAGCTCAGGAAATAATGTTTAAACAAAAAAGAGGAACAATTACTATTGCGGAACGAGATGAATTATTGAATACGTTATCACAAAATGATAATCTATCTCAAATTAGCAAATATTTGTTGCGTAATTCAGCAACTACCCAATATGATTTATCAGTAAATGGGGGAAGTGATAAAAGCACCTACTTTTTATCCTTAGGTTACAATAAAGATTTAGCAGCTATGCGATCTAATCAATCGAAATCTTATAATATTACTTTAAATAACTCATTTCAATTAAAAAGGTTTTTAAAATTTGATACCGGTATAAATTATGTAACTTCAGATTTCCAAACAAACACAACTGTTAATGAAGCTTTATCAAATGTTTCTGCTACAGCTTTGAGACCCTATGATATGATAGCTGATGAAAACGGTAACGGGATTAATCGTTATATCAAATTTAGGCCTGAAGTAATTGATGGTTTTACTGCAAAAGGTTATTTACCTTGGACATATAATTATCTAGATGAATTAAATTATTCAAATGTAAATACAAAAGGAACAAATATTCGTTTGAATGCAAGTTTGACAGCTAACGTAACTAATTGGTTGAATTTTGAAGCTTCAGGTATGTATACTTCCATAGTTAATAAAACTAGATCATTAAATGAATTGGAAAGTTATTATTCAAGGAACTTAATTAACGAAGCTACTTCAATAAACTCAGCTGGTAAATTAGTTTATGGAATACCTTTAGGAGGATATTTGTCAAATGGATTGAGTACAAATGAATCTCAAAGTATGCGTTTTCAAATGAATATAAATAAAAACTTCAATGAGAATAATAGTATACATTTTTTAGCTGGAACTGAAATTAGAGAAGAACGTCGAGAAGGCTCAAACCAAAGATTTTATGGTTTTAACCAAGATTCTTATTCGGGACAAACAGTAAATCCAACAACACTTTACACGACTGTTTATGGTTGGCAAACTTTAATTGGAAGTTTTGACAACAACATAGCTAGGTATAGAGATCGTTTTTTATCTTACTATGGTTTGGCTTCTTATGATTTGATGAACAGATATCATATATCTGGAAGCGCCCGTTTTGATGATTATAATTTATTAGGGGCATCTAGAAAAAATAGAGCAATGCCTTTTTGGTCTGTTGGAGGAAAATGGGATTTAAATAAAGAAGCTTTCTTAAGCAAAGTATCTTGGTTGAATAACTTAGCTATTAGAGGTACTTATGGTACAGGTGGAGGTACTCCTCCTGGAGGATTTGGAAGTACCAGTGAAATTATTAGTATAGGTTCATTTGATTCCTATACACAATTGCCAATTGCTAATATTTCATTACCTGAAAACCCAGAAATTAGATGGGAGACAACAAAAACATTGAACTATGGATTAGATTATTCGATTTTAAATAATCGTTTACGAGGAAGTGTAGATTTATATTATAAAAAATCATACGATATTTTAACTACTTTACCTTTTAATCCAACTTATGGATGGCCTTCATTAAGATACAATACAGGTACATTAAAGGGACATGGAGTTGATTTAAATCTTTCAGGGTTAATTATAAATTCGGCTTTAAAATGGAATTCTAGCTTTAACTTTGGATACAACACAAATGAAGTTACTGACTCTCGTATGAAAGTCACAACAACTAATCAATATCTGTCTGGGGCAACTTTGGTGGGTAAACCAACTGCATATTTGTATGCTTACAATTGGGCAGGATTAGATACAGATGGACAATCAACTGTTTATAAAAGTGATGGAACTAAAGTAAGTTCAAGTCAGGGAATTTCGTCTATTGCAATTGATGATCTTAAATATATGGGAACTACTGTAGCTCCATATTTTTGGGGGGTGATGAATGATTTCACATATAAAAATTTCAAACTTGGATTTCAAATTACATATTATGGAGGACATGTGTTTAGAAACACAGTATTACAAAATTATCCATCTTATGTAGGTATACAGTATAGTGCTGTTGCAAAAGATGAATTAATAGCTAATCGATGGAGACAGCCTGGAGATGAGGTTAATACTAATGTTCCTGGTTTATCTAAAATTAACTTTAATAGCTTAAGTCGTTTTCAACTGGCTGATATAAATGTATTACCAGCTGATAATATTCGTTTACAACAAATCTCATTAGGTTATAATGTATCTAATAAATTGTTAGAAAGAACTTTTATAAAATCATTGAGTTTCAATTTTGCTGCAAGAAATTTAGGTCTATTGTGGGTGAAAAATGATTTAGGAATAGATCCACAGTATTTGTCTAATAGTAATTATAATACTCTTGCACCTCAGCGTAATTATACCTTTCAATTTAATTTAGGTTTTTAATTTTTTTAAAAAATAGACTTTATGAAATTTCTAAAATTCACACTATATTTACTAGTGCAAGTTCTGCTATTCGGTTCTTGCAGAGATTATGTTGAAGTAGAACCTGTTGGTAATAACAGAGTTTTAAAATACACTTCTGATTATAGGGCATTAGCTAACAGTTATAATGACATGACTTCATCAGGAGGTATCTACCTTATTGCTAATGCTGACGTAGAATTCCCTACGACGTATCAAAATGGCGTAAGTACTATTTGGGCAAACAGTTATTCATGGCAGGATAAGATATACGATCCTTCTCAAAGTGATTCTGATTGGAATGGTCTTTATAAAGCAGTTTACTATAGTAATGTAATTATAGATGGTGTTATGAGCAGTGAAAGAGGGACAGAAGTAGAAAAAAGAGAAATCTATGCAGAAGCTTTCGTTCACAGAGCATTTGCCTATCTGCAATTAGTTAATACTTATGGACCTCAGTTTGATCCTGCATCTGCAAATTCAGAAAAAGCAGTCCCACTATTATTAAAACCTGAATTATTTTCTTCATTGGAAAGAAACACTGTGGGGGAGGTCTACGATCAAATTATATCTGATTTGAATAGTGCATTAAATAATGGGATTCAGGATACACCATCATTCAATGTTTTGCCTTCAAAAAGAGCTGTTTATGCATTGCTGGCAAGAACTTATCTATTAATGGGACAATATGATCTGAGTCTTGAAAATGCCGAAAAAGTGCTGCAAATGCAAAACGGACTGATTGATTTAAAAACATTAGCTTCTGGTTATAGCTATCCTATTTTGATTCAGAATCCTGAGGTTATATTATCTAAAACTTTATTGTTGACATATAATCGAGCACCTCTTTCAAATGATTTATTGAATAGTTTTGAATCGAATGATTTGCGTTACAATTATTACACAATTCCCGGTACTGTTGCTATTTTCCCTCAATACACAGGAAGAGGTTTTGGAATTGCAACTTACAGTCCCACAAACGGAATAAACATAGGAGTTTCAGTTCCTGAAATGTATTTGATTGTTGCAGAATGTAATGCCCGATTAGGAAATGTCCAACAAGCAGTTGATAATTTAAATATTCTTCGAGCAAAAAGATATGCTTCAGGAGCAAGCTACGAAGTAAGTGCAGTTAGTAGTGCAGAGGCTTTATCATTAGTAATCTCTGAAAGAGAAAAAGAATTCATAGGTAGAGGGTTTCGTTGGTTTGATCAAAGAAGATTAAATCTGGATCCTGCATTTAGAAAAACATATACCAGAGTTTTTAAAGATGTAACGTATACATTAGAACCTAATAGTGAAGGATATGTATTTCCAATTCATCAAAATTATATTGATTTAAATCCTGAATTAGGAAAATAAAAAACGCAATGTTAAAAAAAATAATACATATCAAATTATTGGTATTGGCTTTTTGCGCCATTACCTTACACGTAAGAAGTCAAGAAATAAAGTCAAGATTAACAGGTATGGTTGATATTCCCATACCTGGGATGACTTTAAATATGACTTATGATGCCCAAGGTGGACCCTTAGCGAATATTGATGTAATTAATGGATATACTTATGTATTCAATGACTATAAATGGGAAATTGAAGATCTTAAAATGAAGAAAAATGGAGCAGTTTGGAATGTAGAATATACTGTTCCTAAAAACGGTGCTTTTATCGCTTTTAAATTTTATGGAAATACTGAAAATGGCTTAGTTACTGATACAAATCAAGACAAAGGTTACATGTTAGTTGTTTTTAAAGAACCTAAAGTAAAAATGCCGGGGGCTGATTTAGCCTGGGCAACTTTTAGGAACAAAGATTTTAATGGACAGTTTGGAGATTACTTTAAAGAATTTACTATCAGTGGTGATGCTACGGAATATTGGTTAAAAAAAGAAGTAAATGATCATGGGGATAGATTTCCGGAGTTTTTTGAAACTTATTTTAAAGTTTTAAAAGTGCAAAAACCAGAAAAATTTGATGAAATTGGACATCGTCTTTTAGCAGATTTTACCAAAAAAATCAAAGATATGCCAGAAGAAGTTTATCTTAAAGTTCATAATATTTATAAATTTGATTTAAACGATAATACAAAAGCAGATTCTCTTGAAATTGTAATTCAGAAACAATTTCCAAAAGGAGCTTTTGCACGTTTTAAAGCTTATCAAAAAATTATGCCTACTGCTGATGTAGTTGAGAGAAATAAAGTTATAAAGCAATTCCTGATAGATTTTCCATATTCTCAGGAAGTGCCTTCTTCTCAAAATTATTTATATGATAACATTGTTAAAATGCAATTTGCTAATTATTTTAATTCGAAAGATTACAAAAATATTTTAGAATTAATTCCTACTATGAATTTTGCAAATCTTAATGATGCGTACCATCAGAATATTTCTAAAGCTTTGTATATGAAATCAGTTGAACCTGCAGAAATTGAAACTATAGCAGTACCAATGATTAAATTGATGCAACAAAAACTGAATGACATGTCCTATATGCAGGGACTATATTGGTCTCCAAATCAGGCAACAGAAAATGCAAAAACACAGCTTAATAATGAGTTAGTGATTCAGATTCGTATGTATGATATGTTGAAAAAGTATAAAGAAGTAGTAGAGACATTTGCCTTATTACCCTTTGAAAAACAATATGAGAAAGCTGGTATTAATGAAATTCATGTAAGAGCTTTAGAAGCATTGAATAAACCAATTATTGAAGTTTTAAAAAATGCTGCAAGAACGAATACATTAACTGAAGGTTTGACCGCTAAATTGAAAGAGGATTTTTTGAAAGGAACTAAGAAAGAAAGTGATTTTTCAACTTACTTAGAGCAGTTAAAAAATGAAGGTAGAACTAAGGAGGTAATTACTTTGATGGATCCAGTTGCTGCACCATCCATTAAAGTACAGTCGGCTACTGGAAAAATAAAGGAATTGGATTTAAATAATGGCAAAATCATCGTCATTGATTTTTGGGCGACTTGGTGTGGTCCATGTAAAAAAGCTTTCCCTGCGATGCAGCAATTGGTAAATAATTATGGTGAGGATAAAAATGTGGAATTTTATTTCATCAGTACTCAGGAAAACAATCAAAATTACAAAAAAGAAGCTGTGGCTTATTTGAAAGGAAAAAAATTAAAGTTAGAAACTTATTTCGATTTAGTGAAAAAAAGTGGAGGAACTAATAATGAATCATTTTCAAAGTATGCTTCAATCTTTAAATCAAGCGGAATTCCAAGAAAAGTAGTTATCAAAAATGGTCAGATTCGATTTACTTCAGAAGGATATTCGGGAAATCCAGGACAATTGGTAGATGAATTAACTGAGGTTATTAATAGTTTAAAAAAAGAATAATTTTCTTTAGAACCTGAAAAACATGAAGAAATTAATTTTACTATGTTTCCTCTTCTTGGGGATGCATAGTTTATTCGCTCAAAAAAAAGAGATAGGCAACAGTGCTTATGAGACATGGCAGCGACTCAATAATAAAGACCTGTCTTATAATGGTAAATGGGTGTCCTATAGTCCCGTATTTCAGGATGAAGAAAAAGAGAATAAAAATCAAGTTTTTATTAAGGAAATTTCAAAAGCTAAAAGTTTTGTACTCAATAATGCCAGCGATTTTAAATTTATTGGAACAAAAGACTGGATACAATATCGTGTAAATGATAGTACCATTATACAAAACCTAAAGATAGCTGTAAAGAAACTTTGGAAAAGTAAACATTACACCAATACTCTTCCCGGGACTGATATATTATACTATACAAGACCTGAATCAGTTAAAGGAGAATATTTTTTACAACGTTTAGTTTGTTACAATTTAGAAAGTAATGATAGTACGTTTGTAAATAATATTAAATCATTTCGCTTTTTAAAAAACAACTCAATTGTATATGCTCAAATTGAGAATGACAAAGTACTTTTAAAGCATGGTACATTAGGAGGGAAGCATCAGATTGTTTATAGTGGTAAAGCATCAGATTTTGGAGATTTTGAATTAAATGCAAAAGAAGAAGGAGGGACTTTTACTTTGAAAGGAAGTAACAGTAACGATTTTAATATGGTTTATTATTTTAATCTGAAAAATAAATCAACTAAATCTTTATTTAATTATGATGACATTAAGTTAAGTGAACCTGGTTATACGGTTTCAAAAACAGCCTACGGATTAAATGAGAATAGTCGTTTTATCACATTGTCAGTAAATTCTAATAAGCGTCCTGAAAATACAAAGATTGTAAAGTCTGGAGTTGAAATTTGGAAATCGGATCAGGGTGCTATGGAACGCAGACAGGAATTGCTAAGAAATTCTAAAATACAACCTAGTGAGCCGAAATTTATATATGATATCCAGAATAAAAAAGTTGTTAAAATTGCTTCAACTGGTGAATTTGATCAGGTTTTAATACCTGAATCGGGTAACTATAAAGGTGTTTTTGCTTTAGATAAAAAACCTTATGCTGTAGAGGTAGATTGGACTTTCAATGAACGTAATGATATCTATTGGATTGATGTTGCAACTACCATAGTTACAAAAGTACTAACAGCCGTTTTTGGATCTCCGGTATGGAATGCTCAGGGAACATTTGCCTTGATGTATGATGAAAAACAAAAATGCTGGAATGTTTTTGATAGCAATTCTATGCAATTCAAAAATATCAGTTCACAAATTCCTTTTCCTGTTGCAGATGCCAATGTTGATATGAAAGCAGCAAATACTGCTTATGGAATTGCCGGTTGGTTAAACAATGGAAATACCGTAGTTATTTATGATCAATACGATATGTGGGCTATAGATCTTTTAAATAAAAAGGCAGCATATAGTATAACAAATGGTTTTGGAAGAAAAAATAAAGTCGAACTTCGTTATAGTGAAACAGGATATATAGGAAATTTAGATAGTAAAAAATATATTGATTTAGTAGGATTTGATACGGAACATAAGTCTTACGGAGTTTATAAAATGGCTGCGAATACAGTAACAAAAGTATTTGCTAATCCTGAATATAATGTGTGGGTAGAAGCTGTTTCCGGAGATGGCTCTAATGTTTTGTTTACAAAACAAAGTTATTCTGTTTTTCCTGATCTCTGGTGGGGAACTTCAAATTTTAATGTTCAAAAAAGAATTACTGATGTCAATCCGCAGCAAAAAGAATATGTTTGGGGAACTTCAAAATTAATGACCTGGAAAAGTTTTAGTGGTAAAGAAAATCAAGGTAACCTTTATCTTCCTGATAATTATGATAGCAGAAAAACGTATCTGGTAATTGTTCATTTTTATGAAAAACACACTAAAGATTTACATCAATATCATGCACCGGAATTAAGTTCTTCAAATATTAATATTCCAACTTTGGTAAGTAAAGGATATATTGTTTTTCAGCCGGATGTGCATTATGTTTATGGAGAAGTAGGCAGTAGTGTTTATAATGATGTAATTAGTGGGGTTGAATATTTAATTGCAAAGGGAATTACCGAAAAAGGGAAAATAGGTATTCAGGGGCATAGTTTTGGAGGTTATGAAACATCATTTTTGACCACAAAAACAGATATTTTTAGTTGTGCCATTGTTGGGTCAGGAGTAAGTAATTTTACTGCAAATTATCCGGTAATGCGTTCGAATGGTATTTCGACAATGTTTAAATACGAAGCTGATCAATACCGTATGGGAAGTTCTTTATATGATAATCTTGACGGATATATTAAAAACTCCACTTTTTTTGCAGTAAAAAGCATAAAAACTCCCATTTTAATTTTTCACAATGACAATGACCGTGCTGTACCTTATCAGGAAGGGCAGTCTTTGTTTTTTGGACTTCGCCGTTTAGGCAAACCAGCTTGGTTAGTGAATTACAAAAAAGAAGGACACACTCTGGATAATAAAGAAAACAGAAAAGACTGGACCATCAAAATGCAACAATATTTTGATTATTACTTAAAAGGTTCAGCACGTCCGGACTGGATGTAAGCAAACAACATTACTATACTTAATCAAACTGTGTATTTGAAGGGTTAAATAGAAACCTTTTATGTACACAGTTATGATTTTCTATGCTTTTTTTAAGCTTAATATTATTAAAAAATACAATCAAAAAACAACAAAATGAAAGTAAAACTGCTTTTAACGTATTTCATGATATTGGTAGTAAGCCATCAGGTTTCAGCTCAGTTTAAAACCTCAATTCCATTGCGAAAGGATGTCGTACATGGAACTTTAAATAATGGTATGCAATATTTTATTCTGCATAATGAGTGGACAAAAGAGAGAGTCGATTTTTATTTTGTTCAAAATGTTGGTGCCATTTTAGAAGATGATAATCAAAATAGTTTAGCACATTTTTTAGAGCATATGGCTTTTAATGGAACGGTACATTTTAAAGGAAAAGGAATCATCAATATGTTAGCAAAACAGGGTGTAACTTTTGGGCGTGACATTAATGCGTATACTGCTCAAGACGAAACGGTTTATAATATTAGTAATGTACCTGTAAAGAACCCCGTTTTATTAGATTCTTGCCTGTATGTACTTCACGATTGGTCTGGTTTTTTATCTTTAAAAGATACTGAAATTGATGCTGAAAGAGGGGTAATACATGAGGAATGGCGTACCAGAAGGAATGCCGATTTAAGAATTGGTTCTCAACTTGAATCGGTAATATATAACGATTCCAAATATGCAAAAAGAGACGTTTTAGGAGATATGGATCTAATTGATCATTTTCAATATAAGCAATTAAGAGATTATTATAAAAAATGGTATTTGCCTATACATCAGGCAGTAGTAATTGTTGGTGATATTGATCCTGTAAAAATAGAAGAGCGAATAAAAAGGATTATGGGTACAATTCCAATGCCTTCTAATACCGCAGAAAGGATTTATGAAATTATTCCTGATAATGATAAGTTATTGTACAAATTAGCTCTGGATAAAGAAGCTCAGAAAATTTCTATTGCCTTAAATTTCAAAAAGAATAAACCACTTGTACAGGATTTTGTTGTTTTTGAAAACAATTTAGTTGAACAATTGGTAATTCAAATGATGAATAATCGTTTTAGAGAATACATCGTAAATAATGAAACAGCATTACTGATGGCATCGGTCAGCCATTCAGATATTTCACGATTAACTTCTTTTTTTACCTTATCTGCAAATCCTAAAAATGGAAGGATATTAGAAGCTTTTCAAGAAGCTTATACAGAATATGAACGTGCCATTCAAAATGGTTTTACCCGAAATGAATTAGAACGTGTAAAAGAAATTATGCTCACGAGCTATGAAAATCAATTGAAAAATAAGGACAAAATCAGTAATCAAAATTGGGCATCTCAATTACAAAATTACTTTCTGGAAGCTACTCCTGTAATGAGTTTAGAAGACGAAGCAGCTTTTGTAAAAACTACTTTAAGTAAAGTTGATGTTAATCAAATAAATAAAGTATTCCGTGCACTTCCAACCGAAAAGAATCAAGTTTTGACGGTTTCAGGACCAGAAAAAGAGAGTATGACTTATCCTGAAGAAGCAGATTATATAACTATAATTAAAAAAGTAAAAGAACAAAAATTAGAGCCTTATACAGAAACCATTGCTAAAACCGATTTAGTAACGGATAATCTGGTTTTAAAACCAATTTCTAAAAATTTTGAAATAAAAGGAATTAAAGGGGCAAAGGAATATGTATTAGAAAATGGAGCCAAAGTAATTATCTATCCAACAACTTTGTCAAAAGATCAAATTCTTTTCTCTGCTTTTAGTCCGGGAGGGGCTTCATTATTAGCTGAAAAAGATTTAGCTTCTGCACAAATGGCTACCGTTTTAGCTAAAAATTCAGGATTAGGAGATTTTAAAGTAACTGATTTGCAAAAACAACTTGCAGGGAAAACAGTTAATTTGATTCCTTTTCTTGGTGAATATTATGAAGGTTTTAGCGGTAGTGCAGTAAAAAAAGATCTAGAAACTTTATTACAGCTTACCTATTTATATTTCAAAAAACCAAGATTTGAAACTCAGGCCTATAAAAGAATTATTGATTATTATAACAATGTTTTTGAAAATGCAAATGAAAATAATAATAAGATTTTTGGTGATACTATTGCTTTATTGGAAAGTGATCATAATAAGAGAACTTTTCGTTTAAGTCGTGAAAATCTTGATTCCTTGAAATTTGACGAAGCATCAAAGATATTTAAGGAACGAATTTCTAACGCCTCAGATTTTACTTTTGTTTTTGTTGGAAATATTGCCGAAAATGATTTGGAAACAATCAATAAGTATTTAGGTAATTTAACAGGGAATCAAAGGCAGGAAAAATTTATTGATCATAAAATGGGTCCGGCAATAGGAACTTCTAAAGCAAAATTAATAAGGGAAATGAGTGTGCCAAAGACAAGTATTTATCTTGAACTTCAGAATAGAAATGTTGTTTTTTCTCAAAAAAATCAAATTGTGGCATATATTCTTTCTCAATTATTAAATAAACGTTATTTAGACAAAATTAGAGAAGATGAAGGTGGAAGTTATGGGGTACAAACTCAGAGCTCATTATCTAAAAACCCAACACCGGTTTTTTCTTTAGTAGTTAGTTTTGATTGTAATCCTGATAAAGATTCTAAATTGCTACAAATTGTTTATGATGAATTGGAAAATATTGTAAAAAACAATGCTTCCGAAAAAGATTTGTCAGATATAAAAGAAGATTTAATAAAGAGCAATCAGCAAAATATCAAATCCAATTCTTATTGGATGAATGTTATTGTCGACCACTTAAAAACGGGAGATAAATTGGTGAGTAGTGAAGAATATGAAAAATTAATCAAAAGCATTTCAATAAAGGACATTAAAAAATACGCTGGTGAAGTGCTTCCTGGGGCAAATAAAGTGGAAGTTATTATGCAGCCTAAAGAGGAGAATCAAGTTAATTAAGGACTGTTTTTATTAACGTTAAAGCCTGTAAACTTAAAATTTACAGGCTTTTTTGTATAGTTTATTTAATTATAGGTTGTTTTTTTGTAGTTGATTAACTCAAAATCATTAGCTAAAATATTATAGAGTATGATACAGATTAATAGTTTGTATTTTTTTATACATTTGTGATTGTCGGTAATATTTTAATTGAAATAACAATTTCTTCCGGATAGACGGCTTAATATAATTAATTAAATTACTTTCAATTTATTTAAGTCTTTTAGTTTACTCAGATAAATCTCTAAAATCATTTTGTTATATTTTTTAATTATAGAAAATCTATGTCAAGAATACATTTTATCGTATCAATATTTTTATTGGGTTGTTTGTTTAACTCATGTAATTCATCAAAAGAAAATGAAGAAATAATTTCTATAGGTTTTTCACAATGTATCAATAATGATTTATGGCGAAAATCCATGGATCATGCTATGGAAGTTGAGGCATCCCTTCATCCCAATGTTAAGTTGACAATTTATAATTCCGATCGTAAAGTAAAAAAACAGATTCAGGATGTTGAAAAAATGATTGAGCAAAATATGGATGTAATTATCGTAGCTCCTTATGAATCAGATTCAATAATTCCTGTAATTGAGAAAGCAAATCGAAAAGGAATCCCTGTTATTATTGTTGATAGAAAAGTAAATACCTTGAATTACGCAGCATTTTTAGGGGCTGATAATGTTGAAGTAGGTAAGCTTGCCGGGAAGCAAATAGTTTCCTTATCAAAAGGGAAAGCAACTGTAGTTGAAATTAGAGGAGAAATGGAAACCAATCCCGGAATTGAACGTAGTAAAGGGTTTAAACAAATTATAGATAAGTTTCCCGGAATATCTAAAATAAGTGTTAATGCGGATGATTTTAATGCGCCTAACAGTAAGTTTGTTAAAGTTTTAGATAGTTTACCTAATATTGATTATGTATTTGCATTCAATGATGTAATAGCTTATAATGCCTGGAAAATAGCAAAAGAGAAGAAGCCAAATAACAAAATCAAGTTTATAGGTGTGGATGGCCTTAATGGCCCAAATGGTGGTTTGGAATTTGTAAAAGTAGGAGTTCTTGCGGGTACTATATTATATCCTACAGGTGGTGCTGAAGCGATAAAATTAGCTTTAAAAATAAAAAACAAAGAAATTGTTCCTAAAAATAATAAGCTTAACACTACACTAATTGATACTCTTAATGCAGAAATAATGAGTAGTCAATTTGATAAAATATCTTTACAACAATCTGATATTGAAAATCAACAACATTTTATTAAAGAACAATTGGAGAAATATAGCAACCAGAGCACTCTTTTAAAGGCTCTAATTGTTTTGAGTCTTATCATCTTTTTATTTGCTGTACATAGTATCTATTCCCGAATAATAATAAGTAAGAAAAAGAAAGAACTTGAAATAACAAATGCTAAAATTGTTAGTCAACGAAATGAAATTGAAAAATTTGCTGAGGAAATAAAGCAAAGTAATGAGGTAAGATTAAATTTTTTCACAGGACTTTCGCATGAATTTAAAACTCCATTGACTTTAATTATGAGTTCAACAGAGTCTTTAATTGAGGATGAGAAGATTAAAGAAACTAAACTTATTGAAGAAGTAAAATTGATTTATAAAAATTCAAATCGATTATTACGATTAATCAATCAATTGCTGGATTTTAGAAAGGTTGAAGAACAAAAATTTACATTAAGAGCCTCGAATACTAAAATTTACGATTTTACAAACGATGTGATGGCTAATTTTAAAGGAGAGGCAACACGCAGAAATATAGATTTTCAACTTAATTGTAAAAATAAAAATTTAGAGTTGTTTATTGATAGAGGTTTAATGGATAAGGTTTATTTTAATTTACTTTCAAATGCCTTTAAATTTACTCCTGACAATGGAAAAATCAATGTTTCAATAGTAGAAAATCCAGACAATACAGTTAAAATAAGTTTTAAAGATTCAGGAATAGGTATACCGGATAATGAATTATCTAATGTTTTTAAGCCCTTTTTTAGAGCCTCTAACAACAACAAAAACAGTTCGGGAATTGGACTGCATTTGTCAAAAGAATTTGTTTTGTTACATCATGGAGTAATAGATATAAAATCTAAACAAGGAAGCGAATTTATCATCACATTATTAAAAGGGAATAATCATTTGGAACCATCTGAGATAATTCAAAATGTTGAAAATAAAAATGTAAGTCAAAATATAATAATCGACAATTTAGAACTCGAATCCGATTTAATAGAATTCAACGTTGTTACAGATTCAGAAAAACACGCTATTTTACTGATAGAGGATAACAATGACTTAGTTTCCTTTTTGCATACAAAATTATCGAATGAATATATGGTATACAGTTCAGATGGAAGTGATGCAATAGAAAAAGCGCTGGAAATGGTTCCTGATATCATTATCTGTGACATTAATTTAGTAGATAAGGATGGCTATGAAATTAGTAAAGTGTTAAAAAAGGATTTACGTACTTCTCATATTCCTATCATAATTTTAACCGCTCAAAGTAATAAAGAAGCTGTTTTAAAAGGTTTACAGAGTGGAGTTGACCAATACCTGACTAAACCATTTAGCCTTGCGATTTTGAAACAATCTGTTTCAAGTTTGCTATTTAACAGAGAAAAACTCCGATACTATTATACCAATAATATTTATCGTGTGGAACCTGAATCAAAATTTGGAAATCAGGAACAGTCATTTGTTACAAAAATGAATGAAATCATTAAGAGTAATGTTGAAAATCCTAAATTTTCGGTAGAGGATTTGGCAGTAAAAATGAATGTATCAAGAGTTCAGTTGTATAGGAAAGTGAAAGCTATTATGGGAATTAATATTAGTGATCACATTAATAACATTAAATTAGAGAAAGCTGCTGAGCTTTTAAAGCTGAATGAAATGAATATTTCAGAGATTGCGTATTCCCTTGGATTCTCTTCTCCAAATTATTTTTCTACAGCTTTTAAGAATAAATTTGGTGTCTCACCTAAGGAATATAAATCATCACTATAAGATTTTATAAAATCAAGTTTATTTTAGGTAACATTTTTGTACTTAAAGTAACAATTTTGAAACTATAAGGATTTCGTTATAAGTTTATAAAGCTTTAAATCCTTTGAAAACAAAGGGTTTGGGGTTGAAATATCAAACTGTTATTAATTAAAGAAATAAATTGTAACATCATTAAAAATAGATTGCTTTTTTTACGAATATCTTAGCAAAACGTTTTTAATACATGTACAATGAATAAGATACTACTTTGGTCTGTTACTGCTGCACTGGCAGGTTTTCTTTTCGGTTTTGATACCGTTGTAATTTCTGGCGCTGACAAACAATTACAGCTACTTTGGCATTCTTCGGATATGTTCCATGGTATTGTTGTGATAGGAATGGCGCTTTGGGGTACAGTAATTGGTGCTTTTTTTGGAGGTATTCCTACTAACAAGATAGGCCGCAAAAATACCTTAATATGGATTGGGGTTTTCTACACTATATCAGCCATTGGTTCTGGATTAGCAAATGATGCTTGGACTTTCGCGTTTTTTAGATTTATAGGAGGCTTAGGTGTAGGGGCTTCAACTATAGCAGCACCAGCTTATATATCAGAAATTGCGCCTGCTAAGGATAGAGGTAAGCTGGTAGGACTTTATCAATTTAATATTGTATTTGGAATTTTAATGGCCTTTTTGTCAAACTACCTATTAAATGATATTGGGGAGAATGCCTGGCGTTGGATGATTGGAATAGAAGCATTTCCTGCTGCTATTTATACTATAATTGCATTTACAATTCCCAAGAGTCCACGTTGGTTACTGACTAAATTCAGAAACAATGAAGCAATAAAAGTGATTCATAAAATCAATCCAGATCAGGACCCTGAAAAACTCATGTTAGAAATAAAGGATGAAATGGATAACACGGTAGCTAACGAAAATATTTTTCTTAAGAAATACCGATTCCCACTTATTCTGGCGTTTTGTATTGCTTTTTTTAATCAATTATCCGGTATTAATGCATTATTGTACTATGCCCCAAGAATTTTTGAAGAAGCAGGATTAGGTCAAAGCACCGCCTTATTGAGTAGCATAGGAATCGGAATTACAAACCTTGTTTTTACTTTGGTTGGTGTTTCGTTAATTGATAAATTAGGGAGAAAGGTATTAATGTATATTGGTTCTGTAGGCTATATTATTTCATTAGGATTGGTTTCTGCAGCTTTTTATTTCAATTGGGGAGGTTTGTCGGTACCTGTTTTTCTTTTTTTGTTTATAGCTTCTCATGCTATTGGTCAGGGAGCGGTGATATGGGTATTTATCTCAGAAATTTTTCCAAATCATATACGCGCTTCCGGACAGGCTTTTGGAAGTTCTGTTCACTGGATTTTAGCAGCAATAATTCCATCATTAATACCAATGTTGTTTTCTAAGATTGGTCCATCAATAGTATTTTTAATATTTACCCTAATGATGGTTTTACAATTATTGTTTGTCATGTTTTTAATGCCTGAAACAAAAGGGATCACTTTAGAAACATTAAGTGAAAATTTAACTAATAAAAATGTCAACAAAAATGAAATTAAAGAAACATCGACTGCTGATATTTTGTAGTTCTCTAATTCTGACTTTAGGAAGTTGTAAAAATTCATCAGGTATAGCGCAAAAGTTAATTGATAAGACAATTACTGAAGAAGAAATAATGTACCGACCTAATTTTCATTTCACTCCTCAAAAAGGATGGATGAATGATCCAAACGGAATGTTTTTCTTAGACGGAACCTATCATTTGTATTATCAATATTATCCTGATGGGAATATTTGGGGTCCCATGCACTGGGGACATGCTACAAGTAAAGACATGATTCAATGGAAAGAACAAGCAATAGCTATTTATCCTGATAACAACAAGTATATATTTTCAGGAAGTGCTGTTGTTGATACAAACAATACTTCGGGTTTTAAAAATGGAAAATCGACTCCTATTGTGGCAATTTATACATTACATGATATGGATAAAGAAAAAGAAGGAAGAATTGATGTGGAACAGCAGGATATTGCTTTTTCTAACGATAATGGTTTTACCTGGCAAAAATTTGATGAGGGTAATCCGGTAGTTAAAAATCCAGAAATTCGGGATTTTCGTGATCCTAAAGTCACTTGGGATGAAACCCATAAACAATGGATAATGGTTTTAGCAGCACAGGACAGAGTACGATTTTATAAATCAGAAAATCTAAAAAAATGGGAATTTATTTCTGATTTTGGAAATAATATTGGTGCACATGGAGGTGTATGGGAATGTCCTGATTTTTTTGAAATGAGAGTAGAAGGTTCGAATGAAACTAAATGGGTTTTGATTCAAAGTTTAAATCCGGGAGGTGCAAATGGAGGTTCAGGAACACAATACTTTATTGGAGATTTTGACGGAACTCATTTTGTGTTAGATTCCAATTTTTCGAAAAAAGTTCAAAATGGACAAGGGGTATGGATTGATTACGGTAAAGATAATTACGCAGGTGTTACATGGAACAATATTTCAAGTAATGATGGACGAAAGTTATTTATTGGATGGATGTCTAATTGGGATTATTCTCAGAAAGTCCCCACATTTACTTGGAGAGGAAGTACAACTATTGCCCGTGAAATTCGGTTAATTAATAAAGCGAATGGCTATTATTTAGTAAGTAATCCTGTCAAAGAACTCAATAACTATATTTCAAAAACAATTAAAAAGAAGAACTTAATTGATAAAGAAAAAGTAGTTATAGTGCAACCTAAAGAAATTGATTTGACTCAAGCTGTTATTGAATTCAATTTGGAAAATATTAAAAAAGACGGCTATCATTTTACACTTTCTAATGCAATTGGAGAAAGTCTGACTTTTGGAATTAATACTATTAATAACTATCTTTTTATTGACCGTTCTAAGTCTGGTAAAATTGATTTTTCTGAAAAGTTTGCTTCCTCAATTAGTAAAGTAAACTTAGACGAAATCCAAACAAGTGCAAACTTTAAAATTATTTTAGATAAAACATCTATCGAATTATTTTATAATAATGGTGAAAAAGTAATGACGGAAATATTTTTTACCAATAAACCTTTTAATACTCTAACAGCATCTTCGAAAGAAGGAATTGATTTGAGTACTATTTTAATAAACCAACTAAAAACTAACCAAAAAAATTAATGTATGAAAAGTAGAATTTTGTTTTTTCTGTTTCTCTTTCTTCCAATGATTATGAACGCTCAGGAGGGAGGAATTAAAGGGAGGGTATTCTCATCAGATGATGGAATGCCGTTACCAGGAGCCACTGTACTTATTTCAGGAACGTCCATAAGTACAACCACTGATTTTGATGGAGCATTTTCATTGTCAAAAGTAAATCCTGATGCTACTCTAGTAGTTTCTTTTATGGGCTATGCTTCTCAATGGATTATAGTTAAAGATCAAAAAACTTTTAATATCACTTTGACTGTTGACGACAATAAACTGAATGAAGTTGTTGTAACTGGATATTCTGCACAAAAGAAAAGTGATATCACAGGAGCAGTAGCTGTTGTAGACATGAAGGATTTAATGAAACAAACAGAACCTAATCCTATAAAAGCTTTACAAGGTAGGGTTGCGGGTGTGAAAATTTCTTCAGATGGTTCGCCTAGTGGAGGAAACACTAAAATTGTGATTCGTGGTGTAGGTACTTTGAACAATACGGATCCTTTGTATGTAATTGATGGAATGCCAACAAAATCAGGAATGCATGAATTAAATCCAAATGATATTGAATCCATTCAGGTGCTAAAAGATGCTTCTTCTGCCAGTATTTATGGTTCACGAGCTTCTAATGGAGTCATTATTATTACGACCAAAAAAGGAAAAGCAGGTAAAATGAGAATTAATTTCAGTTCGTATGCTTCTTTCTCTGATTACGCCAGAAAATTAAGCGTAATGAATACAGAGCAATTTGGAAAAGCACTTTGGCAGGCAAATATCAATGATGGTTTAAATCCTAATAACAATAATTTACGCTACCAATTTGATTGGTCAGTAGTTGATAATAAACCACAATTAAACAAAGTATTGGTTCCGGAATATTTAGATACAAATCAAACTTTGAAATCATCTAATACGGATTGGTATGATGCGATTTCACAAAAAGGAGTTGCAAATTCTTATGATTTATCGGTCTCCAATGCCTCAGATAAAGGAAATTATGTTTTTTCTTTAGGATATTATGGTAATAAAGGAGTAGTTAAAACTACTGATTTTGAGAGAATTTCAGCCAGAATGAATAGTTCATATAAATATTTTGGAGACAAATTAGTTATTGGAGAAAATTTTACTTTGAACCGCACTAATGAAGTGACTGATCCGGGAGTTTTAGATCCTGTATTGAGAGCTTTACCAATTATACCTATCCATACTGTTGATGGGATAGGATGGGGAGGACCTGTAGGAGGTATGAATGACAGACAAAATCCTGTTCGACTTTTAGAATATAATAAAGATAATAAATATGATTATTTACGTCTTTTTGGAAATATGTATGCCGATTTAGAATTGGTTAAAAATTTACATATTAAATCAAGTTTTGGTATCGATTACGGATTTTATAAAAAGAGAAATCTTCAAAGAAGTTATCAATCCGGTTATTTACAAAATGATCAGACATCAGTTACTATTGATCAGTCAGTAAGCGATAAATGGACATGGACTAATACAGCTACTTACAATTTAAATTTTGGAAAAAATACATTGAATTTAATAGCAGGTACCGAAATGTATAAAGAAGTATTTGATAATACCACTTTACGTAAAAACGACTTTTTAATTGAAACACCTGATTATATGTACCCAGATGCAGGTACAGGAGAATCTTTTACAAGTGGAACGTCAACTTCATATACTTTGCTTTCATATTTTGGAAAAGCCGATTATGAATTTGACAAGCGTTATTTGCTTTCTGCTACTATTCGTCGTGATGGTTCTTCCCGTTTTGGAAAAAACAATCAATTTGGAGTTTTTCCGGCTGTATCTGCAGGTTGGAGAATTAGTAACGAAAATTTTATTAAAGAAAAAGCTCCTGTCTTTTCTGATTTAAAATTAAGAGCCGGATGGGGACAAACCGGTAATCAGGAGATTAGTAATACGGCTATTTACTCATTATATTTAGCCAGTTATGCTGGTGGAAGTCCAACATGGGCAACTTCATTTGGAACGGCCTATGATATTGCAGGAAACGGTAATGGTTTATTGCCATCTGGCTTCATTGCTACTCAAACCGGCAATGATAACTTAAAATGGGAAACTACTACTCAAACCAATATCGGTTTAGATTTTGGTTTGTTTAACCAAAAATGGAATGGTTCGGTTGATTATTATATCAAAAAAACTAAAGATATCTTGGTTTTACCACCTTATTTAGGAGTAATTGGTGAAGGTGGTAATCGTTGGGTAAACGGTGCTTCTATGGAAAATCAAGGATGGGAATTTACACTAGGATATCATGATGAGACTTCTTTTGGATTGAAATATGATATTACAGCAAATGTATCAACTAACAAAAATAAAATCACTCAATTGCCTGATGAAGTAAAAAATAATTACGGAGGAAATGGGTTGGATGATAATATTTTGGGACGTCCTATTAATTCTATGTATGGTTATGTGGCTGATGGATTATTTAAGACTCAGGATGAGGTTGATCTTGCGGCAGAGCAACCAGGAAAAGGACTTGGACGTATTCGTTACAAAGATTTAAATGGAGTGACCAACAAAGCAAATGATACCATACTAATGACTCCCATAATCTTGATACTCATATAAACACTATCAACAAACTTTTAACAATCTGGTATACTTTGCAATAGAAATCTCTGCTAACTTAAACCCCTAATTTACCCAACTTGTAACAATTCAAGTAGTAAACTTTCAGTCTCTATGAACTACCCCGTTGCTATTCTCAATGCATTTTCTTCATCTTCAGCCCTCTAATATGAAATGTTACTTAAAGACCCAGCTGACATTACACTACTACTGCAATTGTCAATGAATTAGGTACCTTGTAACAGTCGTTCAAAATGTACTATTGAAGTCAACAATTCAACCAGAGTGAACATCGCGTACACTGATACCAACCTCTCAACCAAGCCAACATTTAATTACGAGTAGTTGTAGTAGTATAATGCAACTGTTTATAGCATTACTACTGACAAAGGCACCGAGACTAATGTTAACAATTATTGCCTCAACTTTAAAGCAGTTTACTTTGTGACTTATACTGTTATCAAATTCACTAGTGAGTATGTCCAATACACAGTGGCTGGCAAAAGCACAGTGGCTAGCACCAATGAAAACTATTACAACATAATGTATCTCTATTTTAAATTATTTAATTAAAATCACGGGGTTTTGGGGTTTTGGGG
>JALRGZ010000194.1 GCA_023253295.1 Flavobacterium sp. | reverse complement strand
TGCGAAACATAAGCAATATGTTTATCATGCGACTTAGGATCCATGTAACGAATACGCATTCCCATATTCTTAAACACATCCAGGGCTTTTTCCTGCAATTTAAAAGCTGTTTTTTCAACTTCACAAATGATGTTTGTTTTTCCTTTAAACAAACCTTTCAAAGCCGCAGAAGGTCCGGAAAATTCAGTTCCGGCAATTGGATGCGTCGCAATAAAGTTTCTTCTTTTCGGATGCGTTGCAATGATTTCACAAATAGGATTTTTAGTTGAACCTACTTCCATTACAATTGCGTTATCCCCAACCAAATCAAGTACTTTAGGCAATAATCCAAGGGCAACATTTACAGGAACAGAAACAATAACAAAATCTGCATGAGGTAAATCATCCATAGTTGCAGCAACATCAATCACACCAAGTTCTAGAGCCTGCTGCACATGCTTTTCATTATTATCGATTCCGTAAATAGTAGCTTCAGGATAAAGTGCTTTGATGTCCAAAACCATCGAACCACCAATCAATCCTATACCTATTACAAATACTTTCATTTTATTAAAATCTTTCTATTGCTTCTTTTATTTTCTCGTCTTTCACACATAATGCAAATCGAATATACCCTTCTCCATTAGAACCAAAAATAGTTCCCGGTGCAATAAAAATATATTTCTCGTGCAATACCTGATCAATGAACTTTTCTGCTGATTGGATTCCTTCCGGTAATTTTGCCCAAACAAATAATCCAACTCCTTCTTTATAAACTTCACAACCTAATTTTTCGGCCAATTGCTCGGTTAAAACGCGGCGTTTTTTATAAATTTCATTCATGGAATCAAACCATGATTTATCACTTTTTAAAGCTTCGATAGCGCCTTTTTGAATTCCGTAGAACATTCCGCTGTCCATATTACTTTTCACTTTCAAAACAGCATCTATCAATTCAGCATTTCCGGAAACCATTCCAACTCTCCATCCGGCCATATTAAAAGTCTTACTCAATGAATTCAATTCCAAAGCTACCTCTTTAGCACCATCCACCTGCAACAAACTCATCGGATTGTCATTCAAAACAAAACTATACGGATTATCATTTACCAATAAAATGTTATATTTTTTGGCAAAAGCAACCAACTTTTCAAACAACTCCAAACTTCCTCTCGCTCCTGTTGGCATGTGTGGATAGCCAATCCACATCAATTTTACTTTTGACAAATCTAATTTTTCTAAAGCATCAAAATCAGGCTCCCAGTTATTCGCTTCAGCCAAATCATAATAAACAGCTTCTGCTCCTACCAAATTCGTAACCGAAGTATAGGTTGGATATCCCGGATTAGGAATCAAAACCTGATCTCCTTCGTTCAAGAATGCCAATGAAATATGCATAATCCCTTCTTTTGAACCCATCAAAGGCAAAATCTCCGTATTTGGATTCAGGCTCACCTGAAAATTATTCATATAAAAATCAGCCATACTTTTGCGCAACTCAGGCAATCCCTGATAACTCTGATAACCATGAGCATTTTCATCTTGAATAGCCAATGCAACTGCATCGATAACTGCTTGTGAAGGAGCCAGATCCGGACTTCCAATTCCCATATTGATAATTGGTTTTCCTTCGGATGCTAATTGTCTCACTTCTCTTAATTTTGAAGAAAAATAATATTCTTCAACTGTATTCAATCTATTTGCTGTTGTAATCATTTTATTTTGAACTTTTGAACTATTTTCGAATATATCGAACGACAATCTGCTTTTAATTTGAATTGTTTAATTGTAATGGTTTCGTATTTGGATATTCTCCTAAAATCTTAAAATACTCTGCCATGATAGACAATAAGGATTTTGCTTTTGAGTAATCTTCATACTTATCGAAAGTTACATCCACAAAAAAAGAATATCTCCAAGGCGTTTCTATTTTTGGCAATGACTGAATCTTCGTTAAATTCATTTTGCAATCACTCATCACATTCAACACCGCTGCCAAACTTCCTCTTTTATGATCCAATTCAAATTTCAAGGAAGCTCTGTTGATTTCATTTTCCGGAACAAACGAATTTTCTTTTTTAATGATCACAAAACGGGTCATATTATTTTTAATCGTCTGAATCTCCGGAGCTAAAATCTCTAAATCATACATTTCGGCAGCTATTTTACTTGCAATTGCTGCGATTCCTTTTATTTGATTTTGTTGAATTCTACGAGCCGTTTCAGCAGTATCCTTGTCTTCAACCAATTTGATATGTGGATATTTTTTCAAAAAATCCATACACTGCAACAACGCCATTGGGTGTGAATATACTTCTTTTATATCCTCAATTGTTTGACCTTTTAAAGCCATTAAATTTTGATGAATACTCAAATAATGCTCTCCGATAATATGTAGATTATTTTTATCAATCAAGGCATAATTGGGAATAATTGGGCCAGCAATAGAATTCTCGATAGCCATAACTGCCTGTGTTGATTTACCAGACAAAACACTATCAACTAATTCATCAAAAGACATACACTCATCTACAACCACATCCTGACCAAAATACTCCTGAGCTACCTGATGATGAAAAGAACCTATTATACCTTGTATTGCAATTTTCGCTTCCATTTATTCAAAAAAAAATCCTGATTTTCATCAGGATTGTATATTAGTTTTATTTGTTTATTTATCTTTCAAATTACCATAGCACAATCCTTATCTCTCGCTAAAGAAATAAAAAAAAGTATTGCTAAAATAAAAACGGTTATTTGACATCTTTTTGTTAATTATTATTCTTTCGAATTATTATTTTCAACGCTGGCAAATATACAACACATTTCCAATTTTGCAAATAATAATTCAACATTTTTACAAAAAAATTATTTTGCTACTCTAGAAGGAGTATCACTACCATCGATAATAGATTTAGAACTTATTGCTATTGCTTTAATAATTTCGGTCATGTTATCTAAATCTAATGTATTTACTTCATCAGACAACTTGTGATAGTTGGGTTCCACATCCATCTTTGAAGTAGAAATGGTATGGGCAGGAACCCCCAAAGATGCTAATCTGGCATTATCCGAACGATAAAATAAATTTTCGGCTGGATATGGGTCTGGATAAAACTTAAAATTAGATTGCGCTAAGTTTTGTTGCAAAATTGTTCCAAAACTAGATTTTTCAAATCCTGTTATATATGCTGAATTTTTACCCCATTTACTTTCAGTTCCAATCATTTCAATATTAAACATTGCCACTACCTTATTAGCATCGATACTTTTTGAAAATTCTTTTGAACCAAATCCTCCCACTTCTTCTGCTGTAAAAGCAACAAAAATTATCGTTCTTTCGTTTAGTTTATTTTCTTTAAAATACTTAGCCAAAGCAATTACCGCGGTTGTCCCGGAAGCATCATCATTAGCTCCATTATACACTTTATCCTCCCCATTTTCAATTAATCCTAAATGATCATAGTGAGCAGAAAAAATAACATACTCTTCAGCCTTACTTCTTCCTGGAAGCACTCCAACAACATTATTGGCTGTTTTTCCTTTTATTTTAAACTCCTGTCGATAACTTTTTAAATCAGCATAAAAAGATAGCCCAATATTCTTAAACTCATTTTCAATAAAAGATGAAGCCTTTTCAATTCCCGGAGAAGACAAAGCTCTACCCTCCATTTCATCAGAAGCCAATATTTCTTCAATTCTTACGATATTATCTTTTTCAATTCCAGAAATATTTTGCGCATGAGTAAAACACGCAAAAAAAACGAATAGCAAAATACTAATCTTTCTCATAATATATTTATTAGGTATTTTTAATTTTCTCAAATATATAAATCCAAAGTATATGTTTTTAAAATTCAAATTATAAAATGCAAACAATTTTCTATTTACTTTTGCATACAAACAATTACCTATGTCAATAGAAGTTAAAAATATTTCAAAAAGTTACGGCACTCAGAAAGCATTGGATAACATTTCATTTTCAATTCAAAAAGGAGAAATAGTGGGATTTCTAGGACCTAATGGAGCCGGAAAATCGACCTTAATGAAAATATTGACCACTTACCTCACACCAGACGAAGGAACAGCCTTAGTAAACAATCAGGACATTAACACAAACCCTAAAGCTGTTCAACTATCTATTGGCTATTTACCGGAACACAATCCTTTGTATCTGGATTTATACGTTAGAGAATACCTTGCTTTTAATGCTGATGTTTACAAAGTAGCAAAATCCAGAATTGATGAAGTTATTGCCTTAACAGGATTAGCTCCTGAATCTAACAAAAAAATAGGTCAGCTTTCTAAAGGTTACCGTCAACGCGTAGGCTTAGCCAATGCGTTATTACACAATCCCGATGTATTAATCTTAGACGAACCTACAACCGGTTTAGATCCAAACCAATTATTAGAAATCAGAAACGTAATTAAAGATGCCGGAAAAAACAAAACGGTTTTTCTTTCTACGCACATCATGCAAGAAGTCGAAGCGATTTGCGACCGTGTTATTATCATCAACAAAGGAAAAATTGTTACCGATAAAAAACTGGACAATCTTGTAAACGAACAAAACGAACAAATAATCGAAGTTGAATTTGATTATAAAGTAGAAGAACAACTTATCGCTAAAATTGAAAATTTAGTTTCTTATAAAAACATACACGATATGACTTGGGAACTTACTTTTAAAACCAACAAAGATATGCGCTCCGCTGTTTTTGATTTTGCTCATGACAATGGTTTAAAGACACTACAACTAAACCAAAAAAACAAAAATCTGGAAGCTGTATTTAGAGAGATTACTAAATAGTGTTCAGCTTACAGTTTTTAGTATTCAGCTATATACTACAAAAGCATCATCTCAGTAGAAATGATGTTTTTTTTATCGCTTTAATGAAAAATGACCACGGTAAATTTTTTCATCTTGTCTAAATACCTCAAACCAATAATCATCAGAAGGTAATTGATGTCCTGCGTAAGTACCATCCCAAGCTCCTGTACTTGTCAGTTCTTTTAAAAACTTTCCGTATCTATCAAAAATTCTGGTTTTTAAATTGGCTTCTGTTTCTGATAATTTCACAGCCCAGGTATCATTATAACCATCTCCGTTAGGTGTGAAAAATTTTGGATAATTCAAAATATATACTACTTTAGTAACTTCTCCACATCCATATTTATTACGAACATATACAGTATATGCACCACTCAATAATCCATAAAACACATTAGAATCCTGATAATTATATCCATCTACTGAATACTCATAATCATCATGACCATTTGGTACTAGATTTATGGTTATTGCATTCTGATTATCAGTCCAATCAACAATATCAATACTACTAATAGTAGCTACATTTGACAAATAGACTTCAAAATTTTTAATAGTCAAACAACTCACATCTCCGTTATTCTTCGTGACTGTTACCCAATAATTTCCTGTTTCAGAAATTTCAATTGTCTGCGAAGTTTCTGAAGTAGACCACAAATAACTTTCAAAACCAGCACCAGCATCAACAATCACAGCCGAATTTTCACAAAGAGCCACTTCATCATCTATAGCTATTTCTGATTCACCATACAATGTCAATGTAAAACTAACTACTTGAAAGCAATTATCATTCGATCCTATTCTTGCATAAAGTACAGTTGTCCCTGTTTTCAGATTATATTGTGTTGGTACAGTTATCTGAGCAGTTACATCTTTAGTTTGTGCAGCTAACTGAGACGTATAAAACTGAACCTGAGCAGCTACATCTGCAGTCATTGACGATTGATAAGAGGTTAAATCGACTACTTCTATTCCGTCATTCGCATCATCACAAAAAGAAGCAGTTACATCATTTGCATCAATAATAGGATTTGTAATTTCAACTTCAACCGCTAAACGATTAATACTTTCACAGCCGTTTAAAGTTTGCGAAGCGTAATATGTTGCCCCGTTTACTAATGGAGTTGAAGCATCCAGAACAGTCCCATTTGTGACCAAATCATACCAAACTATAGCCGTTCCAGTAGCTCTTAAATCTCCAATTGTAGCATTTTGAGTTGAACAAAAACTTTGAGACGTATTTCCAGTTGGCGCTCCTGCTGTAGTTTTTACCACAATGTTTATTTCATTTGAAAAAACCCGACAATTAGTTGACGAAATATTAGAAGCATCAGCGGTTGCTAAACGGTATTTATAAGTTCCAGCAGCCCCTGAAGTAAAAGTATAACTAGCAAAATTAGCTCCAGAAATATCATTCCAACTAGTTCCCCCATCAATACTTGCTTGCCATTGATAGCCAACCGCCGTATAAGCTGATGAAGAAACTGAACCTGTAAGTGTTATTTGCTTAGAATCATTTTCGCAAAGCTGTAAATTAGTCGTAGATTCATTTTGAATAGCAGAAGTTACCGTAGGTCCGCAAGCTCTAAAAGTAATATCATCCAAAGCGATATCATTACCTGGAGCTGCCCCCGCCTTATTATTTCGCATCCGAATTACTACAGTTGAAATTCCGGAAGGCGTAGTAAAATAAAAACCATATTGTTTCCATGTTGCACTACTTGATAAACCTATATCTCCGGTATTATAAGTCCCTAAAATTGTTCCACTAGTATCTTCAATTGTAAAAGTAATATTTGGCGGACTATTATCACGACTTACCAATAAATTCATAATCCAGGCAGCAAACTCATAAGTAGTACCCGGACATAATCCAGTTACAGTATTTTTATAGAAATAATCGGTGGTAGAAAAACTGGCATTAACCACCATCATATAACCACCTCCCGTATGATCGGTGGTTGTCCACCAGGTACCTGCCGTATTTGTTGCCTTTTCGATGGTATAAGAACCATCATTTGGAAAATTAGCAGTTGTATAGGTATAACTTGTTATCCCCGAACCTAAAGCAGCACCATGAGAAGAAGTCCCTGTTCCAAAATCTAATTTGACAACAGGGTCTCCTAAACTCCCTGTACATAATTGCGCTTTCGTTTCACAAAACGATAGACAACAAATAAAAACCAAAACACAAATTCTATTAACCAAAACCTCATTTTTAACCAAGTAAATTTAACACTTAGTATAGACAACATTTTATTTTTGAGGTTAACTAAAGAAATTATGAGGTGAAATTTTCACTCATATTAATTCATTTACTTTATAAAAAAACAAAACCCGATTGATTTTGATAATCATATCGGGTTTTATGTCGCTTATTTATTACAAATACTAAAAAACTTGTTTCGCTATCTGCTGAATATTATCTGATTTACCCATCGAATAATAATGAACACAAGGTGCACCAAAGTCAATCAATTCTTTCGATTGTTGCACAGCAAAATCAATTCCGATTTGACGAACAGCCGCATTATCCTTTGCCTGCTCTATATCAGAAATCAATTCTTGCGGCATATCCAACCAAAATACCTGAGGTAATAATTGCAAATGACGTTTTACTGATACCGGTTTAATACCCGGAATAATTGGCACATTGATACCGATGGCACGGGCAGCTTCCACAAATTTAAAATAACGTTGGTTATCAAAAAACATCTGCGTTACAATATAGTCTGCACCAGCATCTACTTTCTCTTTCAAACGTTTCAAATCCGCCTCTAAACTTGGCGCTTCAATATGTTTCTCTGGGTATCCTGCTACACCTACACAAAAATCAGGTGCATTTTCAAGAGGCAATTCACCATGTAAAAACTTACCGTTATTCATCGCTTTGATTTGTTTCACCAAATCAACTGCATAAGCATTTCCACCTACAGTTGGTTCGAAATATTTCTCACCTTTCATGGGGTCGCCACGCAGCGCCACTAAATTATCAATTCCTAAATAATGACAATCAACTAATAAATATTCCGTTTCTTCTTTTGTAAATCCTCCACACAATACATGCGGAATAGCATCTACACCATATTTATGTTGGATAGAAGCACAAATCCCCACTGTA
>JALRGZ010000176.1 GCA_023253295.1 Flavobacterium sp. | reverse complement strand
TTATATTATTACGCAGGAGTACATGGACTTTTAGTAGCAGGAACTGGAAATAAAGTTGAAGATTTTGGTGTAGGTTTCTACACTAAATATGGAGATGGAGGTGTTGATCTAAGTCCTATAGCTGATTTAATGAAATCAGATGTTTTTGCTTTAGCAGCCTACTTAGACGTACCACAATCTATTTTAGAAGCACAGCCTTCAGATGGTTTATTTGGTGATGAAAAAACCGATGAACAACAGCTAGGTGCCAGTTATGATGAATTAGAGTGGGCTATGCTGGAAGACGAAAACAAAAATTCTCAAGAGAACTATTCAGAAAGACAAAAAGAAGTATTTAAAATCTACAAAAAATTAAACACAAACAACCAACATAAGATGAATCCTATACCCGTTTGTGTAATTAATCGATATTAATATGATTTTATCTATAAAATGTAGTATTATACTTTTTTTTCCTACTTTTAGAATACAATTCACACAAAAATTAAACCCTAAAAAAAAAAATCATGATTAAAGTTTGTCTAGCCGATAATTATCCGGTAGTACATTTTGGAGTAAAGTCTTACTTCAAGGACCATTCAGACATCTCAATTGCTGCCAATGTAGGTAGTTTTTTGATGATTAGAGATATCCTTCAAACAAAGGATATAGATGTTCTAATTTTAGATTTAGAATTAGAAGGTCTATCAAGTATCTTTGAGGTAAAATCACTTTTAAAAGATTTCCCAAAGACTAAAATTATTATTTTCAGTAGTCTTTCTGAACAAATTTATGCGCCAAATGCAATCAAAGCTGGTGTTGCTGGATATGTTCATAAAAAAGAAAAATTAGAGACTCTTGGACAATCAATAATCAAAGTACATCAAGGTAAGGTTGTTATGAATGAAACAATCAAGAAAAACCTTGCTCTAATTGCTAAACAAAGTAAAAGCGAGCGCTTGTATCGTAAACTTTCTAACCGTGAAGTAGAGGTTTTACGTTATTTAAGTGGTGGAAAGAAAAACCATGAGATTGCAGAGATCTTAGGCTTAAACGAAAAAACAATTAGTACTTACAAACTACGTTTATTAACCAAATTAAATGTTACAAACCTAGTTGATTTAGTAAACAAAGCTAAGAGTTTAGAAATCGTTTAATTCAAAAACGAGACATGACTCTACCCAGCTTTTTAGAAAAAGCACGAGTGAGCTCATTATAATCTCTTATCATCATTAAAGACTCCATATTATCCTGATCAGGAGATATGGAGTTTTTTAATTCCTCTATAATCCGTCCAACCAAATACCATCTTAAGGTTAAAATAGTCTCCGATACATCTTGAGCAACAGTTTCTTGTTTGGATTTCGGGAATATATTTTGACCTTCCCAATTGTGCATAACCAATTGTTCATCCTCCATTAAAATATCAGTAACTTCTTGTGCATACTCAGCTGGTAAACGCATTAAATATTGCTCTAAACTAAATTTTTCATGCTGAAGATAATAATTAATCAAATCGTTAAAAATCCCTCTGAACAAAGGATTCGCTAATTCTACCTCATCTTCCTGTAAACTCAAATAGATGCGTTGAAAAACTTTATATGACTTTAATTCTGTAACATTAACTATTTCACCCTCATCATTTGTTTTCAGCAAAACATCCTCAAACTCTTCTACTTTATCCCCATAAAGCAGTAGAATTTCAATTATTTTGCGTTCCAAACGGTACAAAACATCTACTTTTTGTGTAGGCTCGCTTGGATATCCCATATCCCCAGGATAATCTTCCGGTGGTCCAAACCTTGGATCCTCCGGATCTCCTCCCGCATAGCCTGTATTTTGAGGAGGTTGGTTTCTATGAACTTCAAAAGGCTTTTGTTCCTGCTTTTGCTTTTTAGCAGCTTCAGCAACATCTTTTTGAATCAATTGAGCCAAAGTACTAACCAAAACCTGCTCAGAAATATCCATAATTCGGGAACATTCCTGAATATAAACCTCACGTTGAATACGATCCGGAATTTTAGAAATACTCCCCACCATATCACGAATCAAATCGGCTTTCTTGATAGGATCATTCTTCGCTTCATCCATTAAAAGAGAAGCTTTGAACTGTATAAAGTCTTTAGCATTATTTTCTAAATAAGCTACTAAATCGTCATGAGGTGTTTTTTTTGCAAAACTATCCGGGTCATCTCCATCAGGAAATGTACAAACCTTTACATTCATTCCCTCTTCCAGAATCAAATCAATTCCACGAATAGAAGCACGAAGTCCAGCCGCATCACCATCAAAAAGAACGGTAATATTTTTAGTCAGACGATTAATTAATCGAATTTGATCCGGAGTCAAAGCTGTTCCTGAAGAAGCAACAACATTCTCTATACCCGCTTGATTAAATTGGATCACATCTGTATAACCTTCAACCAAAAAACAGTTATTCAACTTTGCAATAGATTGCTTTGCCTGAAAAATACCGTATAAAACTTTACTTTTATGGTAAATATCACTCTCCGGTGAATTCAGGTATTTAGCCGCTTTTTTATCGTTAGTCAGGATTCGACCTCCAAATCCTAAAATACGTCCTGACATACTTTGGATAGGAAACATCACCCGACCTTTGAATCGATCAAAAGGACGATCTTCCCTTGGGATTGTCAAACCGGTACTTTCCAGAAATTCTAACTTATAACCTTTACCCAACGCTTCCTTAGTCAAAGCATCCCAGGTTTCCGGAGAATAACCTAAACTAAACTTTTTTATAGTTTCAAGAGTAAAACCTCTTTCTTTAAAATAAGAAAGCCCTATTGCTTTCCCTTCTTCGGTATTTAAAAGGGTTTTATGAAAATAATCTTTTGCAAATTCAGAAACCAAATACATACTTTCGCGCGCATCCATATTGGCTTTTTCAGCATCCGTTTGCTCGGTTTCTTCGATTTCGATATTGTATTTTTTGGCTAAATAGCGAATGGCTTCCGGATACGTAAAATGGGAGTGCTCCATCAAAAAAGCCACCGAATTTCCTCCCTTACCTGAACTAAAATCTTTCCAAATCCCTTTGGAAGGCGACACCATAAAGGAAGGCGAACGCTCATCAGAGAACGGACTCAAGCCTTTAAAATTACTTCCCGCACGTTTTAATTGAACGAAATCACCAATAACCTCCTCCACACGAGCAGTTTCGAAAACAGTATCTATAGTAGCCTTTGAAATCAATTTTTTTAAGGTATAAAGTTGGAAAGCTTCAAAGATACAAAGTAAGCGTTGCAATGACAATGGCAATATCAAAAATCAATTGCCATTGCCACCAAATTTCTAGTTAAAATCAAAACGCAAACCTAATGAAGCATTGTTTTGTTTAACCGGATTATCTTTGAACAACGGATTCAAATCGTATTTTACATACAAACTGACTCCTCTATACCCCACATAAGTACTCAAACCGTAAATAAAATTATTAACATTAAAATCTCCTCTGACCCTTTCTATTCCATGATAATCATTCTCATCATACTTAAGAATTTGTTTTGACTTTAAATTAGCTCCGATATATCCCCCTAAGCCAACACGAAAACTATCATGCGTTTTAAAATAGGTCTTACCGTCTTTTACTGTTGGCTTCGTAAAATCAAATTCCAAATGCAGTGGAAAAACCAAATTTACATTTCTAAATCTAGCGTCTTTTTGAGGGATTGCATCTGTCATCAAATCGGTTTGATTATCATTCACAACAAAATAACGATTATCAGTAGGACGTAAATCATTATACATTAAGGAAAAACCATATTTTGCATGTAACAAATTGTGATTAGGCAATATTCTGGAATTAAATGTCAAACCCCATTCGTAAAAACGAGATTGTGCATATTTAAAATTGGAATGAGCCACTGCACCGTCTGTTACTAGATTATTAGCCCCAATGGCGAAAACGATTTGTGAAGAAGTTCTTTTTTCACCTTTATCATTACTATTTATTATTTTCATCCCAGGCACAACAAACGTTTTTCTATTTGTTGAATCATTAACTACTAGTTGACCATCAACCTTTTCCTGTACTAAATTCTTTAAATTTTCCTGCTCTTTAGCAACCCTTTGCTCGATATTATTTGCCCTTGTTTTAGCCAGGACTTGCTTTTCAGACTCTGCTTTTTCTTTTGTTATTGTACCATTTATTAATTGATTATCTATAAACTGTACTTCTGCTTTCAATGCTTCTTTTTCCTCTTTTGTTATTGCTTCAATTTTTGAAGCAATATTTTTTGCCCGCGCTTCAAAAGTCTCCTGCGCTTTAATTTGACTCACAAAAAAACATAGCAATAACACTAAGTAAACGGTTAAATTTCTCATGATAAATAATTTTAAAATGTAATTTGATGATTTTTATTCTTGATTTCGATTCACGACAGCTCCCTTTACTTTCTCATAGTTTTCAGCAACTTTGCTAAATACTCTCTGACGAAAAGTAGGTTCTAAATCGGTTTCAACTTGTTGCAATAACTCATTAGGATTGACGTGCACTTTCAATTCTGAATCTTGATTATTACGCATTCTTGCCGATTTATCTACTCTGGCTAAGAGTTCTTCGACTGTAATACCTTTTGTTGGTATGGTTGATTCTTCCTGAATCAATTTATTTTCAATTAAAACTTTTTCAGTTATAATCTTATTCGAATCCTTTTTTCTTATTTCTGATTCCTTATTTACTACATAAAAGTCACTTTTTTTATCATTAAGCACTTTTTCCGGATAAGATTCTTGTTCTTTTTTTAAGCTCAAAGAATCCAATACTATCGATTTATTTTCAGGTATCAATTCCTGTTGAATAACCACTTCATTTTTCTGATTTTCAAACGGATTTTTTTTCAGTGAAAAATACACCGTCCCTACCAATAAAAAACCTAATACACTTGCTGCAACATACCACCAAGGAAATCTTCTTCTGGGTTTATCCTCAGCCGAAAGCATTCCCTCTAGTTTTGTCCAAGCTGCTGCTGAAGGTTGAATTTCGCGTTCATTTAACTTATTTCTGATTTCTTCTTCAAATTTATTCGGTTCTCGGACCAAGAGGATATAAATACATATGTACCAACAGCAACCAACACCGCTGGTACACAAAGATTGGCCGATGGATCACAGATCAGAGGAGCGATTAGAGGTAGAGATGCAATCTATGTTTGGACAGATACAGCATTGTTCACACAACGTTTTGTAGGTCAACCATTTACTTTTGCATTCGCACAAGTTGGAACTAACTGTGGATTGGTTGGACAGAATGCATGTGTAGAAGTTG
>JALRGZ010000107.1 GCA_023253295.1 Flavobacterium sp. | reverse complement strand
TCAAAAATACGTCCCGGAAAATCTACTAATTCGTCCGAAGTGTACAGATGGGAGTGTTTTTGTAATTTTTGAACGCCAAATTGCGCCGCGACTTCTTCAAATCCGCCCGATTTCATGATAGCGCTATTGGGTTCGTACAGGTATTTTTTGGGTAAGCTGTAAGCAGGATAGTCCATAGGCTGCTGCATGACAAAATCAAAAGTATCGATAGTACCTTTTTGAATATTGGCGGTTTTCAGTGTTACAGATCCAGAATAGTCGCGATGCAATTCCCATAAAAGTTCTTTTACTTCGTTTTCTAAAGCGACGATGTGAATGTTTTTGACGTGCTGTAATTCAGACAATCCTGCCGAAATATCCAGTAATGGGGCTGTTTTAATCAAAATAGCATCCGATTTCTGAAAATAGAAATCCAAATTTTCAGGAACATTCGGTAAACAGTCTTTGAGCATAAAAACCTTGCCTTTGGAATCGTTGCGACGGGAAGGATCGATGTAAATCCAATCCCATTTTTGGTCTAACTTTGCTAAAGTTTCGGCACTGTCGCCTGTATAGCATTGAATATTGTTAACCTGAAGTTGGGCAAAATTGTGTTGTACCAAAGCAGAGAGTTCCGGATTGATTTCGCAATGAGCTATTGTTTTTACTTTTTGGGCAAAATAATAATCGTCTACACCAAAACCACCTGTTAAATCAATCAGACTTTCTCCAGAAACCAATTGACTTTTGTACAAAGCGGTAGCCTCGGAAGAGGTTTGCTCTACTGAAATTTTACTTGGAAAAATGATGTTTTCGGCCTTAAACCAGATCGGTAGTTTGTCCTTAGCTTTTGCCTTAGCTTCAATTTGGTTCAGAATCAATTTCCAATCCACATTGGGAAAAGGATTTTTTTGTAACGCTAGTTTGGAAATCGAAGCGTTAATGTTTTTGTTGATAAAAGCCTGGATTTCGCTATGTAAAATAGAATCTTGCAATTTTAAATGTTTTCGGTTAGAACAGCGACAATTTTATTGTTTGGAAAAAATTCTTTGGCAATAACTTTTAAACTGGTGTAAATAGGAATTGCTACGACCATTCCAAAAATCCCAAAGGTGATACCGCTAATCAAGGTAACCAGAAAGATTTCCAAAGGATGTGATTTGACACTTTTGGAGAAAATAATTGGTTGGCTCACATTGTTATCAATTACCTGAACAATTAAAAAGCCAATGACTACGTAGAGGGTAGTAGGTAACATTTCGCTGCTAAAATGCGCTCCAATGTTACTGATTAAAGTAAGTATAGCGGCCAGAACCGTTGCGATGATTGGTCCAATGTATGGGATTACATTCAATAAAGCACATAAGAAGGCAATGATCAAAGCGTTTTCGTTACCAAAAATAAGGAGTACAATAAAATACAGGATAAATACCACCAGCAATTGAATAAGCAAACCTGTGAGGTATCTTGCAAGCATTTCGTTGATTTTTTCAACAGAATTTAGGATTTTGTCCTCGTTTTGGTCAGGCAAAATCATTTTAGCTTTTTCTTTAAAGATGCGTTGGTCTTTCAGGAAAAAGAAAGTGATAAAGAGAACCGAGGCAATTCCCATTCCAAAATTGGCAATAATGTTGATTACGGAATTCAAAAAGTCGGTGAAATAATTGAAATTAATTTTTGAAGATAAGTTTGAGTCGCTGACTATTTTTTTAACGTCAATTTGGTGTAAATTGAAGTAACTCTCAATATTATTTTCGATGATGCTTACTTGATTTTCAAGCATATTGGTGTCGAGTAAGGAAAGGTTTTGTGCCTGTGAAATTATTAATGGAACAAACAATAATACAAATCCAATTAAAGCGGAAATAAAAACAAATAGTACTGTAATTGTGGCTAATAGGTTGCTAAATTTCAATCTTTTCTTTAAGAATCTAGAAAAAGGATTGGCTATTAAACAAAGCACCAAAGAAACAGTGATGTATAAAATTACAGTTTGGATTTTATAGATAAAATATAGCGCTAAACAAACTAAAACTAAGCTGGCTACCGCTTTTAAAATTCCTTGTGAAATGGTTTTTGATGTAATCATTTATCAGTTAATTAGTGCATAAAGATAAAAAATATCAACTCAATTTAGAGGTTATTTCGTATAAAGCAATACTGGCTGCCTGAACCACATTCATACTGCTGTTTTTGCCAAACATATTGATATGTACAATTTGGTTAGAAATGGCTAAAAGCTCGTTGCTAATTCCGTTAATTTCACTCCCGATGAGTAAAGCTATTTTTTTATTTGGAGGCAAAACGACTTCTTTTAAGGCTTTGCTGTTTGAAGCAATTTCCAATGAAATAATCTCGTATTGCTGTTCTTGAAGATGTTGAATTAAGGCTTCATTTTCTTCAAAAAGCTGATGCGGAACATGTAAATGAGTACTTCTACTGGTTTTGTTTATCTTTCTGGGATTCAGCGGAATATCTTTTCCTGTAAAAATAATTTTTTCAATTCCGAAGGCTTCTCCAATTCGGAAGAGTGAACCGATATTTTGCTGAAAATAAATATGGTCACAAACCAGGGTTATCGGAAATTGAGAAGATTCAAATTGTGTTTCTTCGTGTGTTAATTGCACAGCTCTTAATTGTTAAAAATGTAATTAATAATATTGGCTCCCATTTTCAAAGCTTTTTCACGAACAGCAATAGGATCATTGTGCACTTCGGCATCTTCCCAGCCATCGCCTAAATCACATTCAAAAGTATAAAGCAAAACTAATCGGTTGTCGGTAAAGATTCCAAAAGCTTGCGGACGTTTACCATCGTGTTCGTGAATTTTAGGTAAACCATTAGCAAAAAGAAATGGTTTTTGAAAAATAGCATGTGTACTTGGAATTTCTACCAAGGCGTTATTAGGGAATATTTTTTTGATTTCCTTGCGGATGTATTCGTCCATGCCGTAGTTGTCGTCTATGTGTAAAAAACCTCCCGCTTTTAGGTATTTTTGAAGATTTTGTACATCTGAAGGATTGAAAACCACATTACCATGTCCTGTCATGTGAAGGAAAGGATAAGAGAAAATATCAGGACTTCCTGGTTCTACCGTAATAGGTTTGGGACTGATAGTTGTGTTGATATTGCTGTTGCAAAAACGAATCAAATTAGGGAGTGAAGTAGGATTAGCATACCAATCGCCACCACCGCTGTATTTTACCAAAGCAATTTCCTGGGAAAAAGAGATAGTGCAAACTATTGAAAGTAAAGCTGTAAAAAGTCTTTTCATTTTTTAAGTCCTTAGTAGTTAGTCCTTAGTTTTAGTTATTGCCACCATTTATTTTGAGGTTTTACCCACCAGCCATTTTTTAAGTATTTTTCAGAAATACTTATTTCTCCTGAACCTATGTCAAAATCGCATTTGGTAAATGGTACTCGATAATCTCCCCAATTACAAATTTTTTCTTTTGAGGAACTATACATTTTCCAAGTACCAACAAAAGAATTATTAAAATAACTGTCTGAATTTATGTTTATGTCATTGTAGTGTAAAGATTTATTGCTATCTAAATACCAAGTAGTTTGTAAAACACCTTCAAACTTTCCTGAATGATTTTGTTCTTTGTTTTCTAAAAATTCATATTTAGCTGTCAATATGCCTTGTTTAATTATTCCTTTGTTCTTGTATTCATTATCAATGCCAAAATTATCGTTACTAAATTCTTGTATTTTTTGTATTAATATTTTTCCAATAAAATTGCATATCTCCGTTTTTACTTTCGATTTACCATAAACTAAATATTCATTTGGACTATTTAAGTTTTTTTCGATGAAGATGAATTTTATAAATATTCTTTGGTAGTTATTTCCAATAATTCCATAAACAAAATTGTTATCTGTTTTTGTCCATAAACCAGAAAAATCATATTTGGAATATTGGTTAATTACATTGTTTTCGGAAACTTGATTGTCAATGAGGATGTTTTTATGACACAGATTTTCTTGTCCATAATTGAAATATGATATAAAAATAAGTGTTGTTAAAAATTGAAATTTCATTTTAAACAATTTTATGATTAAAACCAAGTGACTCATAACTTATAACTCACAACGCATAATTTACTCCTCATTAAAAAACACAACACTATGACAGGCTACCACTGCTGCAGTTTCCGTTCTTAGACGGGTGTTGCCTAAAGATACAGGAATATAATTATTCTCTAAAGCCAAATTAATTTCTTTTGTCGAAAAATCGCCTTCCGGACCTATAAGTAACGTAATATCTTCGTTCGATTTTAAAACTGATTTCAATGTTTTTTTGTTGGTTTCCTCGCAATGTGCTATCAATTGTAAGCCTTGTTGTTGCTTGCTGATGAATTCTTTGAAGGAAATGGCATCGTTTAACTTTGGTAAATACAATTCGTTACATTGTTTCAAAGCAGATAAAACGATTTTATCAAAACGTTCTTTGTTGATTACTTTTCGCTCGGAACGATCACAGATAATCGGTGTGATTTCCTGAATGCCAATTTCGGTTGCTTTTTCTAAAAACCATTCGAAACGATCATTCATTTTGGTAGGAGCAACCGCTAAATGCAAGTGAAATTTAGAAGCTTCGTTCTTTTCAAATGAATTGACTTGAACCGTACATTTGTTATCGGAAGCTAAAATAATTTCGCACTCAAATAAGTGTCCTAATCCATTAGTAACGAATAATATATCACCATCTCTTCTGCGTAAAACTTTAATAATATGTTTGCTCTCTTCCTTGTCAAAAGTAAAAGAGTTGGTTTGCTCGTCAATAGCCGGATTGTAGAATAACTGCATAGTTTAAAATTGGATTCGTGCTTTGGAAACTACCGAAGCATTTTCGAAATTTTGAGATAAGAATTTTTGGTAACCCACGATGCCAATCATGGCTGCATTATCGGTGGTGTACTCAAATTTTGGAACAAAGGTTTTCCAACCGTATTTTTGTTCGGCTTCTTTTAAGGTTTTTCTAATTCCGGAATTAGCCGAAACACCACCGCCAATAGCAATTTGCTTGATACCTGTTTCTTTTACGGCTAATTTTAATTTGTCCATCAAAATTTCAATAATGGTATGCTGAATGGAAGCGCAAATATCATTGATGTTTTCGTCAATGAAATTAGGGTTCTTTGCTTTTTCTTTTTGAATAAAATATAAAATAGCTGTTTTCAAGCCCGAAAAACTAAAGTCTAATCCAGGAACCTTTGGTTTGGTAAAAGGAAAAGCTTTCGGATTCCCTAATTGCGCATTTTTGTCTACTAACGGGCCGCCCGGATAAGGTAAGCCAAGGATTTTGGCTGTTTTATCAAATGCTTCTCCAACCGCGTCATCAGTGGTTTCTCCGATAATCGTCATGTCGAAAAAGTCGTTCACTTTTACAATTTGCGTATGACCGCCACTAATAGTCAAAGCAATAAAAGGAAATTCGGGTTTGTCGTAACCTTCTTCGTCAATAAAATGGGCTAAAATATGCGCATGCATGTGGTTTATGGCAATTAATGGTATTCCTAATGCCAAAGCCATAGATTTGGCAAATGAGCTTCCTACCAGCAAAGAACCCATCAATCCAGGGCCTTGGGTAAATGCAATAGCAGCTAATTGCTCTTTTTGGATATTTGCTTTTTTCAAAGCGGCATCAATTACAGGTACAATATTTTGTTGGTGTGCGCGTGAGGCAAGCTCTGGAACTACGCCACCATATTGGTTATGAATAAGCTGATTAGCCACAACATTTGACAGTACTTTATCGTTACATAAAACAGCTGCGGCAGTGTCGTCACAAGAACTTTCGATAGCAAGGATATAAACCTCAGGATTTAGCATAAAAAGGTACAAATTTTGGATTATCTTTTTAGAAACCGATTTTATTTTTTATAATTTTACGGCGCAGCCAAAATTAAAGAATTTTTATTAAAGGTTTTGCTCTTTCCTTGAGCAAATTAATTTTTCATCAATATAACAGCAGAGCATATCAAAAAAGCGATTAAAATAACTTCAAATATAATTCTTGGGCTCATCATTCTTTTGCTGATGCTCGGTATAGCTTTGTCGTTACCTGCGGTACAAACCAAAATTGGTAAGTATTTGATGAATGTAATCAATAAAGACTTTGGTACCAATATCAATATCGATAAGGTTAAGGTGTCTGTTTTTGGTGGAGTGAAAATTCAAAATGTTCTGATTTTGGATCACCATAAGGATACTTTGATTTATTCGAAGATTTTAAATACCAATATTTTAGATATTAATGCGGTTTTAGAAGGCGATTTGATTTTTAAAAGGATTCGTTTAGACGGGGTTTTATTTGATATGAAAACCTATAAAAACGAAAAGAAAACCAATATGGATGTTTTTATTGAATCTTTTGATTCGGGGAAACCTTCTACTGGCAAGCATACTCTTTTTATTGCTGATAAAGCTTCTATTAGTCATGCGCATTTTAGATTGTATGATTACAACAGAGCAAATCCTAAAGATGTTGATTTTACGAGAGTCAATGCTGAACTAACTAATTTTAAACTTTACGGTCCGGATGTAGATATCTTGATTGATAAATTATCTTTTTTAGATCACAGAGGTTTATTTGTTGAGGATTTAAGTACTGTTTTTAGTTATACTAAGAAAAGAATCCAACTTAAAAATGTAGAATTACAAACGCCGAATTCTAAGATAAAGGCTGAACTTACACTCAATTATAAAATACAGGATTTCGCAAATTTTAATGACAAGGTAAAATGGGATTTAAAGATTCATTCTGCAACAGTAGGAACTGACGATGTTCGTTGTTTTTATGATGGACTGGCTAAAAAACAGTTTTTTTACATCAATCGAGCCAATTTTACAGGAACTTTAAATGATTTATATGTTAGTCGTTTGCGAATGGTGGATTCCAACAAATCACGAATGGAAGGGGATATTCATTTTAAAAATATTTTTGGAAAGGCGCATCAGCGATTTTTCATGGATGGGGATTTCAGCCGATTGGAGACTAACTACGGTAATTTAGTACAGCTAATGCCTAAGGTTTTGGGTGAAAAATTACCATTGGAATTGAAAACTCTTGGAGAATGTTGGATGGAGGGAAATATTCAGCTAACGGCTTCCACTGTTGATGCGGCTTTGAATATGAAAACCGAAATTGGTAGGGTGCAATCGGTGTTTTCGATGACGGATATTGATTTTATTGATAAGGCGGCTTATAATGGGAATGTAGTTTTTGAAGATTTTAATATTGGTGCTTTCTTAAATCGCACGGATTTAGGTAAAGTTACAATGGATGTCAATGTTGATGGTAAGGGTTTTACCGAGAAATATTTAAATACTCAGGTAAAAGGGGATATTATGACTATGGACTACAATAGTTATACGTATAATAATATTGTACTAAATGGGAATTTTAAGTTGCCTTATTATAAAGGGCAAATTACGATAGCTGATCCAAATTTAGAAATGGATTTTGATGGTTTAGTCGATTTAAGTACTAAGGAAAACAAATATGATTTCCATATCAATGTGGATCATGCCGATTTGAAAAAATTAAAGTTTGTAAATGATAGCATCTCTAGTTTTAAAGGAGATGTGGTGGTGCAATTGACGGGAAATACCATCGAAAATTTACAGGGTAATGTTTCTGTAAAGCAAACGTCTTATCAAAATATAAAGGATACCTATTATTTTGATGATTTTAACGTGAATTCAACTTTTGATGAAAATGGAATTCGAACATTAACCATTGATTCGCCTGATATTGTAGAAGGACAAATGATAGGGCGTTTTCAGTTTAAAGAGTTAGGGAAGTTGACCAGAAATTCTTTAGGGAGTTTGTATACCAATTTCAAGCCGGAGAAAGTTAATAAGGGGCAATTTTTAAAGTTCAATTTTACGGTTTACAATAAGATAGTTGAAATTTTATATCCCGAAATTGGCCTGGCTACGAATACGGTTTTAAAAGGTTCTATCAAATCGGATACTCAGGAATTTAAGATGAATTTTAATTCGCCTAAAATTACCTATGCCAAAAATATCTTTGATAACATACGTGTTTCTGTGGATAACAAGAATCCTTTGTATAATGCTTATGTGGAATTGGATAGTATTAAAACGGCTTATTATAAAATGCGCGATTTTAGTCTGATTAATGTTACGACTAAAGATACTTTGTTGTTTCGCTCTGAATTTAAAGGAGGAGAAAAAGGAGAGGATTATTTTAATCTGAATTTGTATCATACCATTGATAAGGATAATAACAATGTGGTGGGGATCAGTAAATCGGAAATGAAGTTCAAAGAGAATCTTTGGTATTTGAATCAAAAAGACAGTCCGAATAATAAAATAGTCTTTGATAAATCATTTAAGAATTTTGTTTTTGATGATATTATATTGTCTCATGAAAATCAGTTTGTTTCTTTGAAAGGAACCATAAAAGACAGATTTCATAAGAATTTAGAACTTAGTTTTAAAGATGTTGATTTGTATAAAGTTACACCATTGAGCAGCAAATTTGTATTCAATGGAAATGTAAACGGGGCGGTACATTTTAAGCAAAATAACCAAATGTATAAGCCTACGGCTTCTTTGGTCGTGGATCAATTGAATATTAATAAAACTGATTTAGGGGTTTTAAAATTCAATATCGAAGGTGATCAAAGTTTAGAGAAATTCACGATTGATTCTTATTTGACTAATGATGATTTGGAATCCTTTAATGCTAATGGAAGTTTTGAGATTGTGAATAAAAAGACGGTTTTGGATTTGAAGTTAAAACTGGATAAATTCAATTTAGGTGTTTTTAGTTCTTTAGGCGGAGAAGTTTTATCTAATATTAGGGGGGTGGTATCTGGGAATTCAGTAATTACTGGAGATGTAAATAAACCTAATATTAGTGGACGATTATTTGTTGACAAAGCTGGAATGACTATTCCTTATCTAAATGTGGACTATCAACTAAATGATCGTTCAATAGTTGATTTGGTAGACGAAAAGTTTTTATTTAGAAATAATACGATCACCGATTCTAAATTTAATACCAAGGGGTTATTAAATGGAACTATAGAGCATAATAATTTTTCGGATTGGAAGTTAGATTTTGATATTGCTTCAAAAAAACTAGTGGTTTTAGATACTAAAGATTCTGAAGATGCGGCTTATTACGGAACGGCTTTTATTAACGGAACAGCTTCTATTACGGGACCAACAGACGCTTTGTTTATTAAGATTGCAGCTAAATCAGAAAAAGGCTCAGATGTTAAAATTCCAATTAATTATGCTGAGAGTGTAGGAGAGAATTCTTTTATTCACTTTGTGACGCCAAAAGAAAAGTATAATAATAAAATGGGAATTGTTGATAATTCTCGTAAATATAACGGATTGGAATTGGAATTTGATTTGGATATCACACCAGATGCTAATATTGAAGTGATTTTAGATCGTAATTCAGGACACGGGATGAGTGGTAAAGGTTTTGGTTCCTTATTGTTTAAAATCAATACTTTGGGTAAATTTCAAATGTGGGGTGATTTCCAAGCGTATGAAGGAACTTACAACTTTAAGTACGGGGGATTAATAGATAAGAAGTTTGCTGTGAAAAAAGGGGGATCTATTACTTGGGAAGGGAATCCGATGCGTGCGCAGTTGAATTTACAGGCTGTCTATAAGACTATTGCTAATCCTGCTGTTTTACTTGATAATTCTTCTTTTAACAGAAAAGTACCTGTTGATGTTGTTATAGGAATTCAGGGAGATTTAGCAAGTCCTGATCCGGATTTTAATATTGATTTTCCAACAGTTAGTAATGTTTTGAAATCGGAAATACAGTATAAATTATATGATAAAGATGTAAGACAAACACAGGCTTTGTATTTGCTTTCGTCAGGAGGTTTCTTGAGTCCGGAAGGGGTGAATCAATCAGATTTCTCAGGAAGTTTGTTTGAAACGGCTTCAAGTTTGCTTGGAGATATTTTGAAAACGGATAATGATAAATTCAAAGTGGGGCTAAATTATGTCTCTCCGGATAGGCGTATTGGTAAGGAAACCGATGGTAGAGTAGTGGCAACTATTTCTTCAAAAATTAACGAACGTATTTCTATCAATGGAAAGGTCGGGGTTCCTTTTGGTGGAATTAATGAATCTGCTGTTGTAGGTGACGTAGAAGTGCAGTATAGGGTAAATCAGGATGGAACGATGAATTTAAGATTGTTTAATCGTGAAAATGATATTAATTATATAGGACAAGGTATTGGTTATACGCAAGGTTTCGGATTAACTTATGAAGTAGACTTTAATACTTTTAAGGAATTGGTTGGGAAAATTTTTAAAAAGTATAAGATTAAAAAAGTAAGTACAACCAATGAGTATTTTCAGGATTCAAATGTTACGCCTGAATTTATAAATTTCAATAATACAAAGTCTCCTGAAAAACAAGAGGAAAAAAATAATTCAGAAGCTATTCCTAATGAAGAGGAATAATTGTGTTTAATCGTATGTTGTCTCGGTATTTCTTGAGATAGATAAAAACGTGTTATAAAATTGTTTGTTTTTGCGAAATGTTAAATGAATATCAATAATAAGTTATTCTTAGTTATATTCTTTAAAAATCGTTTTCTATTAAAAAAAATAAGGCTTTTTTTGTTTTTTTTAAAACTTATTAACGAAAACGTTTGAATTAATAATTAATAGTTAAAATAATAAAACATAGGCTTTCAAAGTAATTAATGTTTCTTAATTTTACCTTTCAAAACTAAAATTATGCTAAAATCAATTAAGAAAATAGGTGTTTTAACTTCAGGTGGTGACTCACCAGGGATGAATGCTGCAATACGCTCAGTTGTACGTACTTGTGCGTATCATAATATAGAATGTGTGGGGATTTACAGAGGGTATCAAGGTATGATTGAAGGAGACTTCGAAGAGATGGGACCCCGAAGTGTAAATAATATTATTAATAAAGGAGGAACGATTTTAAAATCGGCTCGTTCGGCTGAATTTAGAACTCCGGAAGGAAGAAAAAAAGCCCATGATAATCTTATAAATGCTGGTATTGAAGCTTTAGTTGTAATTGGTGGTGATGGTACTTTTACAGGAGCTTTAATTTTTAACTCAGAATATAATTTTCCAGTAATGGGAATTCCTGGTACTATTGATAATGATATCTTTGGTACAAGTCATACATTAGGATATGATACTGCTTTAAATACAGTTGTTGAGGCTATTGATAAAATTAGAGATACAGCCAGTTCACATAACCGTTTGTTCTTTGTAGAAGTAATGGGTAGAGATGCTGGTCATATTGCGTTGAACGCTGGAATAGCTGGTGGTGCTGAAGAAATTTTAATTCCTGAAGAAGATTTAGGATTGGAGCGTCTTTTAGAATCACTTCAAAAAAGTAAAGCTTCCGGAAAATCATCCAGTATTGTTGTAATCGCAGAAGGAGATAAAATTGGTAAAAACGTATTCGAATTGAAAGATTATGTTGAAACTCATTTACCTGAATACGATGTACGTGTATCTGTATTAGGACACATGCAACGTGGTGGATCGCCATCTTGTTTTGACCGTGTATTGGCAAGTCGCTTAGGAGTTAAAGCCGTAGAGTCTTTATTAGATGGAGTTTCAAACTTCATGGTAGGGTTAAAGAATGACTCTGTAAACCTTACACCTCTATCATTAGCAATCAAGGGTAAATCTGAAATTGATCGTGAATTGTTACGCGTTTCGGATATTATCACAACTTAATAGAAAATTGTAGCTAAATTTATATTTAAATTTGCGCAAATAATTTAAAATCAGAATAATAAACTAAAATAAATAAACAAAGAAATGTCAAAAGTAAAATTAGGAATAAACGGTTTTGGAAGAATCGGAAGAATCGTGTTCAGAGAGTCTTTTAACAGAGACAATGTAGAGGTAGTTGCTATCAACGACTT
>JALRGZ010000065.1 GCA_023253295.1 Flavobacterium sp. | reverse complement strand
AGAAGCGGGACCGCCCATGCGCGTCATCCTGAAACAAGTAGATGAGGGTGAAGAGGAAGATTTTACCGATGCCGAACTTCTGGCTATCAGCCAGCAAAAAGAGCATTTTATCACGCTGTATCCCAACCCTTTTGTCAGCAGCGTGTCTATTGCCTATGAGCTGGAGACGGATGCTCAGGTAAGTGTAAAGGTCTATGACCTTAATGCTAACCCCATACCGGTAACTCTGGAACCGGGCGCCATGAAAACCGCCGGAGAGCACCACTATAGCCTTGATGGAACCAACCTTAAAGCAGGCATGTACATCGTGCAGCTAACGGTAAACGACCAAGTGTATTCCCGAATAGTAATTAAACAATAAAAGAAGATGCAGAAAATGATAAAAAGGTATCTTTGTATTGTAGCAATACTATGTACTATGGTGGGATATGGGCAACAAACAACAGTTGAATTTACGTATAAGGGTGTCACTATATATCTTCCTCAAGATATTTTCGACTCACTGAACAACTTAATTATAGCTGTAGAAAATCAATTACAAGAAGTTGTAGTATATACTAAAAATAAGCCCACAAATGCAAATTATACTCTAGAAATGCAGAATCAGGAAATAGAAATAATTAAAGCACAATATGAGACGATAATAAAAGGACTTATGGAAAAGGCAATGATCGAATACCTTATGCGATTACAAAATAATTCCTCTGGCGGAGAACTAAATACCGTTACGGTTATAAATAATACAACAACCTGGTACATGGACAACGATGGTGATGGCTATCATAGTAATTCTCAATCAAGAGCTACCTGCCCGGGATCAGGATGGTGTAATACCACCACAAAGGGACTAGACTGCGATGACAATAAATATGATCTTACTAATAATTGCAGTGGAGAACTCCCTATTATAGGCTGGTTCCTGGATATGGATGGCGATGGCTGGCATGCAACTGCGCAAGGAGCCAGAACCAGTCCAGGTCCCGAATGGACAAGTGTCATGACCAAAGGCCTTGATTGTAATGATAATTTGTATAGTTTGGATAATAGTGTTTGTAGTGTTACACCACCTCCCTGCACTAATAAAACGATATGTGATAAGGGATATAATATGGTAAATTGTGAGTGTGTGAAGGATACGCTGGATTCTTGTGAGCAATTAGCGCTACAAAACAATAATCCTGATTACAAAGCAAAAGTAGTTGAATTACAGGCAAAAACTGGAGACACTGCCGAAAGTGGTTATATACAAAGTAGTAATGCTAGTGGGGGAGGTTTTACAAAATTGACTAATAATTCAGATCATTCGTTAAATACATCTAATAATTTTTCAAATGCCAGAGGATTTATACACAACCATCTAGACAATTTTAAAAAAGATCAAAATGGTGATGGTATATTAGATGAAATTGAACCTATAAGGATGTTTTCCTCTAAGGATATTAAGCAAATGCATATCTTGACACAAAATGCTTATTATAGATATAAAATTCCTTTTGAAGAACTATATGTGGGGATGATTTCCAGTACGGGAAATTATACAATGAAATTTGAAGGAACTATACAAGATATGATAGACAATGGGATTAATTATGATACTTTAAATAAAGAAAAAATTGAATGGGAATATCTAAGGTATATGGGAAAGGGAAAGAATCCTAATTTAGAGCTAAATGTTTTACGATTTATGAAAGAGGTACTTAATCTAAAAGGTATTACGCTATATAAAATTGATGCTGCTGGTGAAGCTGTAAAATTAACACTCGACGCCACGGGTAAGATAGTTGTTATTACTCCTTGTTAACAATATTATTAAAATATAAAAAAAATGAAAAAAATATTGATTTTACTAATTACAATTTGTGGATTATCTAGTTATGCACAAACAATAATTTCTCTGGAAGAAGCTATGGAATTTCGAAAAAATAATATAGCCTATCCCGAAAGTGTAACCTATATAAAAGATGTTAATGGTACACTAAACAAGTATTTAGGCAGATGGAAAGGTAGTTTTGGTTCTAAAAATTATGAATTTTTTATAACAAAATATGAAGAAGAAATTGAATTTGATTCATTTAAAATCGATGAACTATTAGTTCGTTGTTTAATTACAGATACTAATGGTACAATAATAGAAGATAACAGAACGATCTCTCTAGACAATGTATCTATTATAAGTCTTGGATTAGACAATAATCCAGGAGTATATAGGCTTTTCTATGCCGGAAAGGATAGTACTTGTGGTAATAAGGCAAATATTTATATTTCAATAAATATACAAGATGCTAATAAAATGAATTTTTACACAATCCCTTCCCATATTTTAATGTCAGATGAGGAATGTCCCAATGGCTATATAGCGCCTATATTTCCAAAGGATAATCTTTCTTTAGTTAAACAATAAGAGTAGTTGCCATGTTACTGCATAAAATAGAAAAAGGATTTTTTGCTATTGGAAACAAAGTAGTCAAAGCCTACAGTGGATATACTAATTTAGCGTACAGTTGGAGTTAAGACTAAAATCTTAATTTTGACACATGAAACAAGAAAGAAAAATTTACGATCCAGCTTTCAAAATTAAAGCTGTAGAATTAAGCAACGAAAGAAGCAATTTGTCAGAGTTAGCCAGAGAACTTGGAATAAAGGTTTCTTTGCTCTATAAATGGCGCAAAGATTATCAGGAATATGGTAAGGGCAGTTTTCCTGGAAACGGAAATTTAAAAATGACACCAGAACAGGAACGTATTCACGAATTGGAGAAAAAGTTGAAAGATGCAGAAATGGAACGTGATATATTAAAAAAAGCAATCAGCATTTTCTCCAAGAGCGGTCGATGAAATATCGGTTCATTAAGCATCATGAAAGCCAGTTTCCGATTGAGAAAATGTGTTTGATTTTAAAAATCAGTTCCAGTGGCTATTACAAATGGAAAAACAGGGGAATTTCTGAAAGAGTATTGAAACAGAATATGCTGAAACAGAAAATAAAAACTCTTTATTTTGAATTTAAGCAACGCTATGGCAGTCCGAGGATTACATCTGAACTAAATGCTTTAGGGTATCAGATATCACGCTTAACAGTCGCCAAATACATGAAAGAGCTTGGCTTGCGAAGCAAATTAAGCAAGAAATTTAAAGTTACAACCGACTCAAAACATAATTATTTGATTGTTGATAATGTACTCAATAGAAATTTTATGGTAACCCAACCTTCAAAAGTTTGGGTGTCTGATATAACTTATATTCAAACCAAAGAAGGCTTTTTATATTTGACGACAGTAATTGACTTATTTGATCGAAAATTAATCGGCTGGAGTTTAAGCAATACTATGAGCACCAATGATACATCTCTGGCTGCATGGAGAATGGCAATAAAAAACAGAGATGTAAAAAAGGGATTAATTTTCCATTCCGACCAAAGAGTACAATACGCTACTAAGAAATTTGCTAATACAATTGAATCCTATGGAGTAATCCGAAGCATGAGTAGAAAGGGAAATTGCTGGGATAATGCAGTCGCTGAAAGCTTCTTTAAATCTCTAAAAACTGAACTTATATACAGGAATAAACTACTATCAAAAGAACAAATGAAACTTGAAATCTTTGAATACATCGAAATATGGTACAACAGAAAAAGAAGGCATCGTGCTTTGAATTACAAAACGATAGAGGAGTTTAATAATCAAAATCACATTTACAAAAATGTGGCTTAAATTAGACTGTAATTTTTATTTGCATATCCAAATAAAGGTGTATAATATTATTGGAGGAGCTATAAAGGAAAATTTTAAAGATATTGAATTAAAAGGAGTTACATTGTTTTTTAGCCCCAAAAAAGGTACTTTAGCACTCCTTTTCGATAAAAATGAAAGATTGAATTATTCTCCAAAAACGATAACGGTATATTTTAAAAACACTAATAGTCTCCCTAGATATTCTGATGGCACTTTTATGAATTTTGCAGATCCCAACAACTGGACTGATTATATTAAGAATGAGTTTAGAAAACCTAGATACATTGTTGATAGAATAGAGTTTAATGATGTAATGAAGGATTATCCACAATAACTCGCTCTACAAAGAGTTTCATAGAAATCTGGAATACCAGGCGAATGTCTCTTGACTTCGCCCTGTAAATATGAATTAATACAAAGACTACAACCCTAAAAGTTGTAGTTTTTTGTTTTATAATTCCTCATTTTAATACAATTAACACCTCAATTTGATACAAAAGAAGTAGTTGTGAGATGTTTTTTCCTGTTAAGTTTGTTTAGTAAGAAACTATTTTCAAACTATTAACCAAATTAAAATTATGAGAAAAAAACTACTCACAACTCTTAGTTGTTTGTGTGGCGTTTTAGGCTTTACCCAAAACGATTGTGCCGAAGCACTTAAGCTGGAGCGGATCTATATGATGGGAACTAGCACCACTAAGCCGGATTATGCTAAAGCCTATGCTGTATTGCAGGACTGTGTGAATCAGGGAGATCCGAAATCTCTGGTCATGTCTGCCGAGATGCTCCTTTTAGGACTTGGAGTCGAGAAAAATGAGAAACTGGCTTTTGAGTACATGAAAAAAGCCGCCGAACAGCAGTATGGCTATGCCGAATATAGGTTAGGTCTTTTTTACCGTCAGGGTATTGGTTGTCCG
>JALRGZ010000319.1 GCA_023253295.1 Flavobacterium sp. | reverse complement strand
TGGAAGGAGGAACTTATCGTATTACCAATCAAATTGGTTCTATTCAATCTAAAATTTATGCAGAGAACAAACATAAAATAGAAACTTCGATAAGTACGTTTGAAAAATATGTGGATGTGGATGAACTGGCAAATAAACTGAGTGCTTTTGAAGCTGAAGGAATGACGCCTAAAATGTTTCAGTATAATTTGGTAAAAAGAGCCAAACAACACCGCAAACACATTGTTTTACCGGAAGGGAATGATGACCGGATTATCATTGCTACTTCACGTTTGTTAGCCATGGATGTGGTGGATATTTCTATTATAGGAAATAAAAAGCAAATCGAACAGAAAGTAGCCGAATTAGGAATTGCCTTTGATTTTTCGAAAGTTAATATTATCGTTCCAATTGAGTCCGAATTTTATGAAGATTATGTGAATACCTATTATGAGCTTCGTAAAAATAAGAATGTATCAATGGCGATGGCGAGGGATTTAATGGAAGATGTGTCTTATTTTGGTACGATGATGGTGTATAAAGGACATGCAGACGGAATGGTCTCGGGAGCGGCTCATACTACTCAACATACTATTTTACCGGCATTACAATTCATTAAAACCAAACCAAATTCGAGTGTGGTTTCTTCTATCTTTTTTATGTGTTTGGAAGACCGAGTTTCTATTTTTGGTGATTGTGCCATCAATCCTAATCCAACAGCGGAACAATTGGCTGAAATTGCAATTTCTTCTGCCGATTCCAGTTTAGCATTCGGAATTGAACCAAAAGTAGCCATGCTGTCTTATTCATCGGGTTCATCAGGAAAAGGGGATGAGGTTGAAAAAGTAAGAACTGCCACTGAAATTGTAAAACAAAAACGTCCTGATTTAAAAATTGAAGGACCAATTCAATACGATGCGGCTGTGGATATGGAAGTGGGACAAAGCAAAATGCCAAATTCGGAAGTAGCAGGACAGGCGAGCGTGTTGATTTTCCCTGATTTGAATACCGGAAATAATACTTATAAAGCCGTTCAGCGAGAAACCGGAGCATTAGCTATAGGACCAATGTTACAAGGATTAAACAAACCGGTAAACGATTTGAGTCGCGGTTGTACTGTGGACGATATTATTAATACCGTTGTAATTACTGCGATTCAAGCGCAGGGATTGTAATTTTTAATTTTTTATTTAATGAAAATAGTTATCATAAATTCAGGAAGTTCCTCAATAAAATACCAGTTAATTGATATGCCAACCCAAGAAGTGATTTGTAGCGGTATGATTGACAGAATCGGATTAGACACTTCAAATTTTACCTATAAAACGAATAAAGATTCCATTGAGGAGATTTTACCAATTCCCAATCATAAAGTAGGACTGGAAAAGATTTCCAATTTGTTGATGGATGAAAAGGTAGGCATTATAAAAGGTACCGCAGAGATTGAAGCTGTAGGACATCGCGTAGTTCATGGAGGAAGTTTGTTTTCAGATACTACATTGATTACAGAAGAAGTAAAACAAGAAATCAGACAGCTATGTGATTTAGCTCCTTTACACAATCCTGCACATTTAGAAGGAATTATTGTTGCCGAACAGATATTTACCAATGCTAAGCAAATTGCTGTTTTTGATACTGCTTTTCATCAAACCATGCCTGAAGTGGCTTATAAATACGCTATTCCGAATTATTTATTAACCGAGCATAAAATTAGAGCCTACGGTTTTCACGGAACTTCTCATAAATACGTTTCTGAAAAAGCTATTGATTATTTGGAATCTGTGAATAGTCTTTGTACAAATATTATTACTATTCATTTAGGAAATGGTTGCAGTATTACAGCGGTTAAAGATGGAAAATGTATTGATCACTCTATGGGATTCAGTCCCGGAAATGGGTTGGTCATGGGAACCCGAAGCGGAGATATCGATCAAGCAGTAATCTTTTATATGGTGAATTCATTAGGATATTCTTTGAACGATGTCAATACTATGTTGAATAAACAAAGCGGAATGCTTGGAATCACTGGTCATAGTGATTTAAGGGATATTGAAGCTAATGCCGAAAAAGGTGATGCAAATTGTAAATTAGCTTTAGATATGAATGTTTATCGTATTAAAAAATACATAGGTGCTTATGCTGCAGCTATGAATGGGATAGATGCAATTGTTTTTACAGCAGGAATAGGGGAGAATTCGTCTTTTATCCGAAAATCAGTTTGTAAGGATATGGAGTTTTTTGGAATTGAATTGGACGAAACCAAAAATGAAATACGTTCTAAAGAAATTCGGGAAATCAATACGGGAAATTCTAAAACTAAAGTTTTGGTAGTTCCAACCAATGAGGAGTTGGAAATTGCTAATCAGGTCTATGATTTAATTTTAAATTAAGAATAGTATAAAAAAAGCTTCTCAAAAGAGAAACTTTTTTTACACTTCTCATTTAAATAAATCTAGTTATATTTGGGTATAAAACCATAAATTTTGAAAACAAATATTCTTCGATTAATCCTAATTTATTTTATATCCTCTCAGTTTTATGCTCAAGAGCTGCTTCCTTTTGTTGAAAATTATAACAAGTCCAATTATGAAGGAGATAATCAAACCTGGAATGTTGCACAGGGTAATGACAATACTATGTATTTTGCCAATAATCATTATTTATTGCGATATGATGGCGTAAAATGGGAAAAAAACATGCTTCCAAATAAAACCGTTATTCGCTCCATAATGGTTAAAGGAAATAAAATTTATTCAGGCTCTTATAAAGAATTTGGTTATTGGACAAGGATTGATGGCAAAATGCAATATGTTTCTATTTCTGATAAAAAAAATGTTTTTAGTGATAGTGATAATGAAGAGATTTGGAAAATTTTTGAGTTCAATAATAAAATCTACTTCCAATCCTTTAATAGCCTTTTTCTGTTTGATGGAAAGACAATAAAAAGGCAAAAAATTCCCTTTTTAGCATCTTATTGTTTTGTGATTGGAAAGCAATTATTAGTGGCATCAGTGGATAGAGGTATTTATGAATTGAAAGATTCTAAATTCAATAAAATAGAAAAATGGTCCCTTGCTGAGAATAATATCATTCATGCTATCGAACGAAATCAAAACCAAACTTACATTTTTACTAAGAAAAATGGAGTTTTTGTAGATGAAAACGGGGTTCTAAAAGCCTGGAATAATCCTCTAAATCAAATTTTAAAGGAGGCTAATATTAATGTAGCCAAGTTTATCAAAAACAAATTAGTAGTAGGAACTGCTAATAAAGGTGTTCTTATTTTTGATTTGATTACAGGTAGCTATAAAAATATCAATCGCAATAATGTATTGATGAATAACTCGATTTTGAGTGTAGCTGTAGATAAAGAAAATGATTTATGGTTAGGCTTAGATAATGGTATTGCACACATCGAAGTTAATTCTCCAGTTTCTATTTTCCATGACAATTCTGGTACCTTAGGTTCGGTATATTCTGTTGTTAAATCAGATAAAGGCTATTTAATGGCCTCAAATTATGGTGTTTTTAGATATGAAGGAAAAACTTTTTCATTTGTTCCCAATTCACAAGGACAGGCATGGAATATTACTAAAATTGATAATAAGTACTTTATAGGCCATGATGAAGGTACTTTTATTTATGAGAACGGAATTTTTTCAAAGCTAAATAGTGTAAACGGAGGTTGGAATTTAGTAAAAAGCAGTATCAATAATACTTATTTACAAGCCAGTTATAGTGGGATTTATATTTATGATGATTTAAAAAAATCCAATCATAAAGTGATGGTATCGGGTTTGTTAAAGCCTATTAAATATGTTGCTCAAAATAAAAAGAATGAGATTTGGGCAGCTGATAATTACAGAGGTTTGTATAGAGTGTGTTATAATGATGCATATAAAACTACTAAAGTTCAAAACATAACGCAGAAAAGTAAAATTGCTAATGATTTTGGAGTTAAAATATTTGAATTCAGGAATGAAATTCTTTTCCTAATTAATAATTCGTGGTATACCTATAATTCAATCACGGACAAATTGGTTAAAAATGATTTTTTTAACACCAATTTTTCTAATGTTTCGGATATAGTCAAAATTGATGAAAATCACTTTGTAATACTTCAAGACGGATTATTGTATCAGGTTTATGCTATTGAAAATAAATTTATAAAGAATCTTTTTCAGGAAAAGTACTATAAAGGTAAAATCATCAATGGCAATTTGAAAATTTTTGAAGATAATGGCAATTATTTATTAAATCTAGATGATGGTTTTATCTCTTTTAAATTGAAAAACGATGCTAATCTTAAGCCGGAGGTAAGAATTGAGGCTTTTGATAATGATGTTTTTGTGACGGATAATTCTAATATTCGTTATAATTCGGAATTGAAGATTAATGTGATTACCGGAAAATATGGTGTAGAGAAGCCAAATCTTTTTTACAAGTTAGATAAATCCAATGATTTCATTCCTGTCAAGGACGGATTGATTGTGTTGAATAACTTAGATAGTGGTAGTCACAATTTTGTAGTTTATGATTATAATGGGATTAAGTATAATGAAATTTCCAATTTTAGTTTTGAAGTAGATAACCCGTGGTATTTTTCTTTCGAAATGATTTTGTTTTATGTATTTGTTATAATTGGTGTTTCTTATGTTTATTACAGATGGAATAAAATGCGCTATACTCAAAAAATGAAATTAAGAGAGGAGGAGTTAAAACATCAAAAGAAAATACTTGAAATGGAACTTAAGGCGGAGAATGAATTGAATATTCAGGAATATGAAAAACACATTCTTGAATTAGAGGTTATGTCTAAGTCGTCGGAAGTTGCAGGCAAATCCCTTTCTATTGCCAAACAAAGCGAAATGATTGAAAAAATTCAGCTCATTTTAGAATCCGAAAAGGATTTTAGTAAACTTAAAAGTGAAATTAAAAAAGTCATCAAAATAAACGAAGTGTATAAACACGAATGGGAAACTTTTGAAACGAATTTAAATCAAATTCATAATGAGTTTATTACCAAATTGTCTAAGAAATATCCACATTTGACTTCAAAGGATATAAAACTATGTGTTTATCTAAAAATGAACCTTTCTTCTAAGGAAATTGCACCTCTAATGAATATTTCATTTAGAGGGGTTGAACTACACAGATATCGTTTAAGAAAGAAGTTGGCCTTGTCTCAAGAGGAAAATCTTTCTAATTTTTTATTAAGTATGTAAAAAAATGTTGTTTTTTTTATTCATTTAATATTTTTGCTAACCTTTTTTTATCGGTTTAAGACACATCATTACTACATCATAATGAAATGTTAAAGAATTTTCTTTATTAGTTAATCTATTGTTTGTTAATGGTTTAAGTGTGTTTTTTGATGTAATGATGTAGCTATGTAGTAGTGTGTTTTGATGTGTTGTACGGTTGTAAATGTTTAATTTGGCTCCACTAACTTTAACATTTATTAACCATATGAAAAATTTTATTTTTAGCTTTTTAGCACTCCTTTTGCTTCCGGCTTATATGTCTGGACAGGTACAAGCAATAAAAGGAAAAGTAGTAGATAGTAGTGGGATGGGGCTTCCTGGTGCCAATGTGATTTCAGCCGAGTCTAAATCATCTACCATTACTGATTTTGATGGAAATTTCACTATTAATGCTAAGGCAGGAGAAATTTTAACAATTTCGATGATAGGACTGGAAACAGCTTCTATACCTGCAACGAAAGCACCAATGACGATTACCTTAAAGGAATCAGCAGACATATTAAAGGAAGTTGTAGTAATAGGTTATGGTGCCAGAAAGAAAATTGATAACACAGCAGCAATTTCTTCCATAAAAGCAGATGAAGTTTCAAAAACAAAAGTTTTAAATGCATCGCAGGCAATTCAAGGGAAAGCTGCCGGTGTACAGGTTATAGCCTCTGATTTACCAGGAAGTACTCCTTCTGTTGTAATTCGTGGGTTAGGTACAGCTTTGGGAGGTCGTTCACCATTATATATTGTTGACGGTATGCCAACGGACAATATTAATAATGTTAATACAAGTGATATTACTTCATATGAAATTCTTAAAGATGCTTCAGCACTAGCAATTTATGGGACAAGAGCTGCTAATGGAGTAATTATTATTACTACTAAAAAAGGAAAAAGCGGAGCAGCTACTGTTGAAGTAGAAAGTTTTGCAGGATTTAGAAGTCCATTAAATAAAGTAAAAATGGCTGGTAGTAATAAATATTCATACTATAATAACAGTGCATTACAAACTACCATTTTTTCTCAAGATCAACCCGTAAATACAGATTGGTTTGATGCAATTACAAGAACTGGAACTTACAATCAAAATAATGTTTCTGTTTCAGGTTCTAATGAAAATGTAAATTACTTTTTTAGTTTAGGTAATTATGAAGAAAAAGCAATTTTGAACGGTTTAGGATATGGACGTACAACTTTTAGAAATAATAATGAATATAAAATTTCTAAAAAGTTCATATTAAACCAAAATTTCAGTTTAAGTTCTGTTCAATCAACACCAAAGCCGTTATCTGCATTTACAAATGCTTATAGACAATCTCCAATTATTCCTGTTCGTTTTGATACTGGTCAATATGGTGTTCCGTTTGTAGGGGCAAATGGTTTTGCTAGTACTGTTGGTTCTCAGTTTAATAGTGTAGGTAACCCAGTTGCTCAGTTAGATTTTTTTAATGAACAACAACGTAATATTAGATTACAAGGAGGTTTAAAATTAGACTATGAGATTTTGGATTCTTTAAAATTCACCTCTCAGTATAATGGTGAGTATTATACTTGGAAAAATTATAATTATTCGGATGATCTAAATATTTGGTTAGCCGCTGATCCTACCAGAGTAGAAAGTACTTATCCAAGTACTAGAAATGTAAATACATTGACAAAAGGAAGGGAACAATTTTATAACTGGAATTTATCAAACTACCTGACTTTCAATAAAGTTTTCAATGATATACATGATGTAGAAGTTACTTTAGGTACTGAAACATCAACAAGAGGAGCTCGTGAAAAATTAACTATTGTTCGTAAAAATGTAAATGATGATGCAAATTATTGGTCTTTAAAAGATGTTGATTATGCTGCAAATGTGACTAGTTATAAAGACGAAGTTTTTAATGAAAGTCGTTTATTGTCTTATTTTGGACGTTTTCAATACAAATTAAAAGACCGTTATTTGATTACAGGAACTTTAAGACGTGATGGATCTTCAAATTTCGCAAAAGATTACAGATGGGGAACTTTCCCGGCATTTGGATTAGGATGGGTTGTTTCAAAAGAAGACTTCTTGGCTGATTCAGAAAAGATAAATTTATTAAAACTAAGAGGTGGCTGGGGTAAATTAGGAAATCAAAATGTACCATTAAATAGTCAGTCTTATAGTTCCGGTAATAATACCTATTTAGGAGGTTCTATTTTGTATCCCGGAACAACAATTAATTCTCAAATAGATCCAAGTTTATCTTGGGAAATTACTGAAGAAACCTCTGCAGGTTTGGATTTTGAAATTTTAGAAAAAAGATTGTCAGGGACTTTTGATTGGTATAATAAAACCACTACGAATGTAATTTTGAATACTAAACCTTATGCTAGTTCAGGAATTAGTGCAGCATCACCAGCTCATGTAGGGGAAGTATCTAATAAAGGGTATGAAATTTCATTGCGTTGGGATGATAAAATAAACGATAATCTAAATTATTGGATTGGAGGGAATTTTTCAAATAATAAAAATGAACTTAAAAGTTTGAAAAATGCAACATTATCACCAGTTATTGGTGGAGGATTAGGAAATGGTCAAAACACAAAAATACTTGACAATACTTCAGTAGGACAACCTTTAGGAAGTTTCTATATGTATGAATATGCAGGTTTTGATACCGCAACTGGTAGTATGCTATATTATAAAGCCGATGGTTCAATGGTCACACAGGATGCATTAGCTAATAGTGATAAAAAATATGTGGGGTCAATTTTACCAACATCTAACTTTGGATTAAGTCTTGGGGTTAATTATAAAAATGTTGATTTTTCAGTTTATGGTTATGGAACGACTGGAGCTAAAGTATATAACGGTAAAAAAGCGCAACGTTTTTCTGGTGAAAATATTGAAAACTCATTGGCAACAGATTTTTGGACAGCTAATAATACAACAGCATCAAATCCAGGTGCTTTCAATCAGGTTCCCGTTGCTTCAACATATTATTTAGAATCGGGAGACTTTTTTAGAGTGAACAATATTACTTTAGGCTACAAAATTCCAACATTAGAAAACAAATTCATTAACTATTGCAGAATTTATTTTAATGCGATTAATCCTTTTATTACACAAAAATTCTCTGGTTTTACACCTGAATTAAATGGTAATGGAGATCCTTATGGTAGCCAAGGAGTAGAGTTAGATGCATACCCAACCTTGCGTTCATTTGTTATTGGCGCTAATTTAAAATTCTAATTATTATGAAAAAAGTATATATAACTGCATTTATTCTTACAACGCTTATTTTTTCAAGCTGTTCGAATGATTATTTAGATGTAAATCAAACAGAATCTATTTCTACAGATGACGTTCAATTATTTAATAACAATGATGGAGCAACAAGTTTTGTCAATGCTATTTACAATAAATTTTTAAATTGGAATATGTCCTCTTTTTCGTGGATAGGTATGAGTAGTATAGCTTCTGATGACGCAGATAAAGGCTCTTCTCCCGGAGATACGGGAACTGATAAGAACTTGATGGATGCTCTAACCTATAACGCTTCTAGTCCATCTGTCCAAGAGGTGTTCAATGCTAATTATGAAGGAATAAACAGATGTAATCAAGCATTAAATATCATACCTCAATTGGATCAGGCTGATGCAGGTCTTAGACAAAGATTAATTGGCGAAGCTAAATTTTTAAGAGCCTTTATGTATTTTACATTAGTAAAATGTTACGGAGGAGTGCCTATTGTAGATCATTTGCCAAATCCTTCTTCTGAATCAGATCGATTAATGTTACTAACGCGTAAAGACCCTGTCGATGTTTATGCATTTATTGAAAAGGACTTGAATGATGCAATTGCAGTTTTACCAAATAAATCGGCATATACAACAAGTGAAGTTGGTAGAGCGTCTAAAGGAGCAGCATATGCTTTGTTAGCTAAAGTTAGTTTATATCAAAAGAAATGGCAAGCAGTAGTTGACAACTGCAATGGTGTGACTGGTTATTCATTAGTAGCTGATTATGCTTCTATGTTTAAATTAAGTGGAGAAAACGGTCCGGAATCAATTTTTGAAATTCAAGGTGTAGGTTCGGTTCCTGCTAAAGGAATTGAAGGATATTCTGCAACTCAAGGTGCTCGAGGTGCCGGTGGTTGGGGATGGGGATTTAATACGCCATCTCAAAGTTTAGTAAATGCTTATGAAACTGGAGATGTTAGAAAAGATGCAACTATTATTTTTAGAGGAACAACCTTATATGATGGAAGAGTAGTGCCATTAACAGTTGAAAATGAGAGATATAATTATAAAGCTTATTCTTCTTCTTATACAGATGCTTGGGAATCAGATACAAACATTAAATATTTGCGTTATGCAGAAGTTATTTTGATGAAAGCTGAAGCTCTAAATGAATTAGGTAAAACATCAGAAGCTATTCCTTTATTGAATCAAATTCGAAATAGAGCAGGTTTGGCAAACACTACTGCAACCTCAGAGGCTGATGTGCGTATAGCAATTTGGAAAGAAAGAAGAGTTGAATTAGCCTTTGAACATGATCGTTTCTTTGATTTAGTTCGTACAGGTCAGGCTAAAGCGGCTTTTGAAGTAGATAATAAAACTTTTGTTGTAGGCAAACATGAATTATTCCCATTACCACAATCTTTTATGACACAGGCAGAAGGAATTTCAATACAAAATCCAAATTACAATTAATTTTAAAAACGCCAAAAAATGAAAAATAATAAATATATAGCTGTACTTGCTTTGTTTGCTCAGATTTTTGTGAGTTGTAATGATGAAAGTATTGATAAAGTAAACAAGCCTATTCCTTATGAACCAATTGGAGGTTATGAAAATTCAGATGACATTTCAGCAGATAATTTAGTAGCAAAATTTAGTTTTGAAAATAATATAACCGATTCTAAAGGTGCTATTTCTGGTGCAGTTCCTACAAATGTAGGTTATGCTACCGGTATAAAAGGTAATGCTTATAATGGGTCAAGTTCTGAGGCAAGATATTTTGTTGGTAATGCAAGTTCAGCAATTACAGCTTTAAATAGTTACACGATTTCTTTTTGGATGAATTCAGCTAACACGGTTTCTCCATCAACTCCAGGACAAGGAAAAGGTGCTCAGGGAATTTTTACAGTTGTTCGCCCTACAGAATTTTGGGGTGGGTTAAATATTTTTATAGAAAATCCTGATAGTGCCAATCCAAATCGTATCAGACTAAAATTTAGTATGGAAAATGGCAGAGATGGTGTTGCGTGGAGAGGACAAGGAGCGCTGGTAAATATTGATGGTAATATTAATAAATGGGTTCATGTAGTGTTTTCTTACGATGCAACTAAAAGTATAATTTCTGCTTTTGTAAATGGAGAACTTGCGGGAAATTTAGGAGGCTTTCCTTATGCTCCATCTACTGGTGTTGTGGGATGGACAACTTTATACGCGGATAACCCTGGGGATATTAATAATGTAAACAATGCACCTAAATACGGTAATCTTCAAATGGTAGGTACAAATGGAAAGATTGTTTTTGGTAATCATCAATTTGAAACAACTCCATCTCAAAATAATGGAGGGCAGCAGGATTGGGCAACAAGTTTTGCTGGTCTTTTAGATGAATTTAGAATTTATAATATTGCTTTAGCTTCGAATGATGTACGTTCATTATATCAATTAGAAAAAGACAATAGATAGTACTCTTTTAGCACCTAGAGGAGAAATCTTCTGGGTGTTGTTTTAAAAAAATAAAACATTTTCCAAACATGAAAATTTCAATATTTATAATATCACTTTTTACTTTTTTAAATTCTTGTTCATCTTCGGCAAGTGATGGTGGAAGTTTAGGAGGAACTCCTTTACCTGTTACACCAGTTACTCCAATGATACCTTTAACAGATATCGAAGCTTTAGATTTAGTTCAAAAAGATGCTATCAAATATTTTTGGGATTATGCTGATTCCAATTCCAAATTAGCCAGAGAAAGATACATTGTTGGTGATCCGGGTTTTGAGGCTAATATTATTACTACTGGAGGTTCTGGTTTTGGATTAATGAGTATAATTGCAGGTGTTGACAGAGGATTTTTACCAAGGGAAGAAGCGGTTTCCAGATTAACAACTGCTTTGAATTTTTTAGGAAAAGCCGATCGTTTTCATGGTGCATGGCCACATTGGATGAGTAATTCTGATGGCAAAGTAATTCCTTTTGGTACCAAAGATAATGGAGGAGATTTAGTAGAAACTTCTTTTGTTTGTCAAGCTTTGATTACAATTCGAGAATATTTTAAAAACGGTAATGCTGCCGAAAAAGAATTAGCTGCGAAAGCAGATGAACTTTGGAGAGGAGTAGAATGGGATTGGTATACTAAAGGGGAGGATGCTCTATATTGGCATTGGTCTCCTAATTATGGTTGGGAAATGAACTTTAAATTAGAAGGCTACAATGAATGTTTGATTACTTACATCATGGCGGCTTCATCGCCAACACATCCAATTTCGGCAGCAGCTTATCATAAAGCCTGGGCCAGAAGTGGCGCTATAGTGCATCCGGGTTTTCAATACGGAATCCCGGTTGTTTTTAACTACAACGGAGCAACAGGAAATGTAGGACCAATGTTCTGGTCGCATTATTCGTATTTAGGTTTGGATCCTAATGGACTAAAAGACCAATATGCCGATTATGGAGTTTTAACTCAAAATCATGCGAAAATTATGGTTCAACATAGCGTAGCAAATCCGGGAAAATGGAAAGATTATTCAGATAAATGCTGGGGGCTTACAGCAAGTTATACCCGAAATGCAGATGGAACAACCGGCTATACGGCTCATCAGCCTAATAATGACACAGGGGTGATTTCGCCAACTGCAGCTTTGTCTTCTTTCCCTTTTGCACCAGTTGAAGCAATGAAGTTTTTGCATTATTTGTATGATGAACATAAAACGCAATATGTGGGTATCGCTGGACCGTATGATGCTTTTTCTCCTCAGTATAACTGGGTAACTCCACGTTATTTGGCTATTGATCAGGGAACTATAGCACCAATGATTGAGAATTACAGAACAGGCTTGCTGTGGAAATTATTTATGAGTGGTTCAGATGTGAAGCAGGGATTAATCAAGTTAGGGTTTCAATCAAGTAAATACGATTTAAATAAATAAAAATGAAATACAGATTCTATTTTCTTTTTATCCTTTTTTGCCATTTTGCAATAGCGCAAACTCAAGAAAACGGAATATTAAAAACTAAAATCATTCAAAAAAAAGAATTGAATTATGTTTTATATGTTCCAAAAAAAATCAAAGAAACGAAACCTCTTATTGTTTTTCTTCATGGTTCAGGTGAAAAGGGTAATGATATTGAAAAAGTAAAAGTTCATGGGCCTTTCAAATATTTAAAAACAAATGAAATTGATGCTTATGTGGTAGCACCTCAGTGCCCTGAAAATGAATATTGGAATTCGGAAGTTTTGTTTGATTTGATTGAAAAAATTAAAAAAGAAAATAATATTGATCCTAATAGAGTTTATTTAACAGGTTTAAGTATGGGAGCCTGGGGAGCTTGGAATTTAGCTTTTGCTCATCCTGAAACATTTGCTGCTCTGGTACCAATTGCAGGATTTGTAGATAGAATTCCAATGATTGAAAATTGTAAGCTGAAAGATGTACCAATCAGAATATTTCATGGTTTACTGGACGATGTGGTTGATGTAAATTATTCAATTACTATTTACAAAAGGCTACAAAAATGTAATCCAAATATTGAATTAACCATTTTTGATGATGCCAATCATGATAGCTGGACCAGAGTTTATGATGACCCCAAAATTTATGAATGGATGTTAAAACAAAAGAAATAAAATGAAAAACAAAATTGTAGTACTCTTTTTAGCTTGTTCGGTTTTTAGCTTTGGACAGAATAAACAAGTTAAAAAGAATCAAAAGATTAAAACAAAAACAGAGTTCATTAATGACTTATTGTCCAAAATGACACTGGAAGAGAAAATTGGTCAACTGAATTTACCAACTTCGGGAGATATTACTACAGGACAGGCTAATAGTTCTAACGTGGCCAAAAATATAGAAGAAGGAAAAGTAGGTGGTTTGTTCAATATTAAATCGGCTGATAAAATCAGAGAGGTACAGAAAATTGCTGTAGAGAAAAGCCGTTTGAAAATTCCTTTGCTTTTTGGAATGGATGTGATCCATGGTTACGAAACTACGTTCCCTATTCCACTAGGATTGTCTTGTACTTGGGATATGGGATTAATTGAAAGAAGTGCTCAAATTGCTGCTCAGGAGGCTACTGCTGATGGGATCAACTGGACATTTTCACCAATGGTTGATATTTCCCGTGACCCACGTTGGGGTAGAGTTTCTGAAGGTGGAGGAGAAGACCCTTATTTAGGAAGCCAAATAGCCAAAGCAATGGTGAAAGGATACCAACAAAATGATTTGTCTAAGGAGAATACTTTGATGGCTTGTGTAAAACATTTTGCTTTATATGGAGCTCCGGATGGAGGAAGGGATTATAATACCGTTGACATGAGTAGAATCAAAATGTACAATGATTATTTTCCACCTTACAAAGCAGCAGTGGATGCTGGTGTAGGTTCGGTTATGGCTTCTTTTAATGAAGTTGATGGAATTCCGGCCACAGGAAATAAATGGTTAATGACTGATGTTTTAAGAAAACAATGGGGTTTTAAAGGATTTGTTGTAACTGATTATACAGGTATTCCTGAAATGATGGCACATGGAATGGGCGATTTACAAACGGTTACGGCTTTAGCCTTAAATGCCGGAATTGAAATGGATATGGTAGGAGAAGGTTTCTTAACTACTTTAAAAAAATCATTGGCTGAGAATAAAGTGACTTTGGAACAAATAGACAATGCTACCCGTCTTATTCTGGAAGCAAAATATGATTTAGGATTGTTTCATGATCCATATAAATATTGTGATTTAAAAAGAGCTAAAACGGAGGTTTATACCGCAAGTAATAGAGCTGAAGCCAGAAAAATTGCTGCACAGTCTTTAGTTTTATTAAAAAACAATAATCAATTATTACCATTAAAAAAGTCGTCTACAGTGGCTGTTATTGGTCCTTTGGCGGATGCCAAAGAAAACATGGCAGGAACCTGGAGTGTGGCTACTAAAATGGATAAATCGATTTCATTGATTGCCGGAATTAAAGAAGTGGTAGGGAATAATTCTAAAGTGCTTTATGCTAAAGGAAGTAATTTAGATTACGATGCCGCTTTTGAAGAGAGAGCTACAATGTTTGGAAAAACACTTCATAGAGATAACCGAACTAAAGAAGAATTAACTGCCGAGGCAATTAAAGTAGCTAATCAGGCCGATGTTATTATTGCTGCATTGGGTGAATCTGCAGAAATGAGCGGAGAGAGTAGCAGTAGAACTAATCTTGAAATCCCTCAAGCGCAAAAAGATTTATTACAGGAATTAGTTAAAACAGGAAAACCGGTTGTGTTGGTATTGTTTACCGGACGTCCATTGGTATTAGTTCAGGAGAACGAAACGGTTCCGACTATTTTAAATGCTTGGTTTGCAGGTAGTGAGGCTGGTTATGCTATTGCTGATGTTTTATATGGAAATGAAAATCCATCTGGAAAATTAACAACAACATTCCCGAGAAGCGTAGGTCAGGTGCCAATTTATTACAATCAAAAAAATACGGGTAGACCTTTGATGAACAAAGAGGGTAAATTTGAAAAATTCAGATCTAATTATATTGATGAAAGAAATGAGCCTTTGTATCCATTTGGTTACGGATTAAGTTATACCACTTTTGAATATTCTAATTTGAAAATTTCTTCTGATATGATGAATTTTGATGGAAAATTAAAAGTAACGGTTGATGTGGCTAATACCGGAAATTATGACGGGAAAGAGATTGTTCAGTTGTATATCAGAGATTTAGTTGGTTCAGTAACCAGACCTTTGAAAGAATTGAAATCTTTCCAAAAAATAGCACTTAAAAAAGGAGAAAAACAAACCCTAAGTTTTGATATTACTGTTGAAGACTTAAAATTTTATAATTCTGATTTACAATTTGTAGCAGAACCTGGCCAGTTTGAAGTTTTTGTTGGTGAAAATTCAGCTGCCGAAAAGAAAATTAGTTTCGAATTGGTTAAATAGTTTGGTTTTTAATTGGTTGGATGCCCTTCGTATGAAGGGCTTTTTTTTCCATCAATTTTGCTATTAATTTAATAAGATTATAATATGCGTATTAATAAAATATTGCCACATTTTGCTTTGATATCGTTTTTGTTTATTACTTCCTGTGGAGTAAAAATGAACGCAGTTGTAGCACATCGCGGTGCATGGAAACAAATGAATTTACCAGAAAACTCCATTGCAGCTTTACGTCATGCTATCGATTTAAATCTTCAGGGTTCAGAATTTGATGTTTGGAGAACTGCTGATGATTCGCTTGTTATAAATCATGATGCGCATTATAACAAGTTATTGATTGAAAAAACAAATTACGTCGATTTGATACAATTTCAGCTTTCCAATGGTGAGAAGCTTCCCACTTTGAACGAATACATATCAGAAGGAATAAGAAATAATAAACATACACTTTTGGTATGTGAAATAAAGACTTCAGAAATAAGTAAAGAAAGAGGAAAACAAACCGCAGTAAAAGCAGTTGAAGTAATCCAAAAACTCAAAGCGGACAAATTGAGCTGCTACATAAGTTTTGATTATGATATTTTAAAACAAATCAGGAGTGTAGATGCCAAAGCTTCTTTGCAATATTTAGAAGGGAATAAATCACCAAAAGAAGTCAAAGCCGATCAAATTAACGGTGTTGATTATCATTATTCGGTTTTTAAAAAACATCCGGAATGGATAAAAGAAGCTAAAGAAAACAATGTTATTCTTAATGCTTGGACCGTAAATGAAGCGGCTGATATGGATTGGATTATAGAACAAAAATTCAATTTTATTACCACTAACGAACCTGAATTATTAAATGAAAGAATAAAGGCTAAGAAATAAGTTTTCAAGCTTTTAAAATGCTATTTCAATCATGAAAAAGATTTATCAATATTGTTTGCTGTTCCTTTTATTCTTTGTGATAATTGGTAACATTTCTGTTATGGCACAGAATAATGCGAACCCAGGAAAAACGAATTGGTTTGATCCTCAAAAACCAGCTACCACTTATTGTAATCCAATCAATATTGGGTACAATTATACTACATTTAATCATAATGGGATTCCGGAATCAAGACGTTCCAGTGCTGATCCGGTTATCATAACTTATAAAGGCGAATATTATTTGTTTGCTACTAATCAGGCAGGTTTCTTTTGGAGTAAAGACATGTCCGATTGGAATTTTGTTTACGGAAGTTTTCAACGTCAACCGGGAGATGATGATCAATGTGCGCCATCTGCCTGGGTGGTAAACGATACTTTGTTTTATGTTGGTTCTACTTGGAAAAAAGATCATCCTATATGGAAAACTGCCGACCCAAAATCAGGAAGATGGACGCGTCATGTGGATAAAGCGATGTTGCCCACCTGGGATCCGGCCATCTTTCAAGATGATGATAAGAAAGTCTATATGTATTATGGTTCAAGTGGTAAATTACCTTTGGTAGGAGTTGAAGTAGATTATACCACTTGGCTTCCAAAAGGCAATCAAGCGGATTATGCAAAGTTATACGAAGCTACAGAAGTTGAGGATATTCAATATCCTTATGGTCAGGCTAAAGCGGTTGTGGGTTTAGAGCCTTCGCAGCATGGATGGGAACGTTTTGGTCCTAATAACGATATGGAGCCTGCACCTTGGGGCAATTTCATTGAGGGAGCATGGATGACTAAACATAATGGCAAGTATTACATGCAATATGGTGCTCCTGCAACTGAATTTAAAGGTTATGCTAATGGGGTTCATGTTGGTGATTCGCCATTAGGGCCTTTTGTGTACCAAAAACACAACCCGATGTCCTATAAACCTGGTGGATTTGTGATTGGTGCAGGGCATGGCAATACCTTTGCTGATAATTACGGAAATTATTGGAATACCGGTACTTGTAAAATATCAATTAAAGATCGTTTTGAACGCCGTATTGATATGTTTCCTGCCGGATTTGATAAAGATGATATCATGTATTCCATTACTTCTTATGGCGATTTTCCAATTGTACTTCCTACTCAACAGCGTAATCACACTAATGGAGCTTCCTCAGGCTGGATGTTATTATCGTATAAAAAACCGGTAAGTGTTTCTTCTTTTGAAGAATGTGTCGAAGTAGAAACCCACCGCATGGATAATGGGAGCAAAAAAGTTTATGAGAAATTCTGTTTTGGACCAGAAAATTTAACGGATGAAAATATTCAGACTTATTGGTCAGCCAAAACGGCTGATACTAATGAATGGCTTCAAATGGATTTAGGCAGAACAATGGAAATAAGTGCTTTACAAATTAATTTTGCTGATCATAAAGCGACTCAGTATAATAAAGCAATGGATATTTATTATCAATATAAGATTTTCATGTCCAATGACGCGCAAAATTGGACTTTGGTTGTAGATAAATCTAAAAACGATAAAGATGCACCTCATGATTATATTGAGCTTTTAAAAGCCTTTAAAGCGCGTTATATTAAAATGGTCAATATTCATAATGCTTCAGGATTGTTTGCCATTTCAGATTTCAGGGTTTTTGGAAATGGATTATTAGAAAAACCTAAGGCTGTTACTTCGTTTAAAGTTGACCGAAATAAATCAGATTCTAGGAATGCAATGCTTTCATGGAAAAAGCAAAATGATGCTGTTGGTTATAACTTTTATTATGGAATAGCTCCTGATAAATTGTACAATAGCATTCTGGTTTATGATAATAATTTCTATGATTTTAGAGGTTTGGACAAAGGGACTAAATATTATTTTGCAATAGAAGCTTTTAACGAAAACGGGATAGGACAAAAAAGCAAAGTGATTGAAGTAAAGTAGCAGTAATTATATATTTTTTAAAAGCGGCAGATTAAAATAATGAAGTACGAACTCAGAAAATCTATTTATATTTTAGTATTCCTTTTGATAGGAGCTTATACTAAAGCACAACAAAATAAAAAGGATATTCAAAAGAGACCAAATATCATTTTTATAATGACAGATGATCACGCAAGACAATCAATTAGTGCTTACGGTCATCCTATAAGTCAGTTAGCTCCGACTCCAAATATTGACAGAATTGCTAAAGATGGAGCATTATTTGAAAATAATTTTTGTACAAATTCTGTTTGTGGGCCAAGTAGGGCAGTGATTTTGACAGGAAAATTGAGCCATAAAAATGGATTTAGAATGAATGGGGAAAGTTTTGATGGAAGTCAGCCAACTTTTCCCAAAATGCTAAAAAAATCGGGTTACGCAACAGCTTTAATAGGTAAATGGCATCTGAATGGATATCCTGAAGGATTTGATTTTTGGAAAATTTTAAATGATCAGGGGAATTATTATAATCCTGAATTTATCACTCCTAAAAAACACTACAAAACTTTTGAAGAGAAATTAAAAATAGCTTTTGACACGACAGTTGTTGAGGGGTATGCAACAGATTTAATTACGGATTACAGTCTTGAATATTTAAAAAAAATTAAAGATCAGGAAAAACCTTTTTTATTGATGATTCAGCATAAAGCGCCTCACAGAAACTGGATGCCGGCTTTACGTCATTTAAATTTATATGAGAATACTATTTTTCCATTACCAGAAACTTATTTTACAAACCACCAAGGTTCAATAGCTTCTAAAGAACAATTGCAAACCATTTATAAAGACATGTATGAGGGACACGATTTAAAAATGACAGTTGCTAAAGGTAGTGCTGAATTAGCTCATAATCCATGGAAAACTGATTTTGAAAGAATGACTAAAGTACAAAGGAGTATTTGGGATAAAGCCTATCAAAAACGTAATGATGCTATGCATGATGCCGGGTTTAATGAAAGAGAACTGAACGAATGGAAAGGACAGCGCTTTTTACAAGATTATCTGGCAACAGTAGCAGCTGTTGATGAAGGAATAGGGAGGATTTTAGATTATTTAAAAGAGAATAATTTAGAGGAGAATACTATAGTCATTTATACTACAGATCAGGGATTTTATTTAGGAGAGAAGGGGTGGTTTGATAAACGGTTTATGTATGAACAGTCTTTAAGTATGCCTTTAATGATGCGATATCCGGCAGGAATTAAAAAAGGAATTAAAATTGAGGCATTGACACAAAATTTAGATTTTGCTGAAACATTTCTTGATTATGCAGGACTTCCTATTCCATCTGATATGCAGGGGAAATCTTTGAGACCTTTATTAGAAGGAAAAATAATTAATCAAGATGATTTTAGAGAAGCAGTTTATTATCATTATTATGATTTTCCTGCATTTCATATGGTAAAAAAACATAATGGAGTAAGAACGAAGCGGTATAAATTAATTCATTTTTATGATGATATTGACCAATGGGAATTATATGATTTACAAAATGATCCGGAGGAAATTAAAAACCTTATTAATAATCCTGCATATGATCAGGTAAAAAATCAATTGTTAGTGACTTTAAAACAACTCCAAAAAAAATATCAGGTGACGGAAAAGGAATTTGAAAAAGCTTCTAAACCATCAATTAACAGAAATTATTTAAATTTTAAACGTTTACGGGGAACATCTGTAGAATAGTTTTCCTAAGCTTTAAGCTGAGTTATAAAAAGATTTTCGATTGAGAGCCTTTTTTATTCCATTTTTTTATGTTCATCTTTACCTAACAAAATTGAAAAAGCTTTTAAGTCTTCTGTACGGTCCGCAATTAGTTTTATGATACTTGTAAACGGAATAAACAAAATCATACCTGCAGCACCCCATAGAATCCCTCCAAGCGTAATCATGATAATAATAACAAGAGTGTTTATCTTTAAACGATTGCCTACAATATAGGGGAAAATGATATAAGCTTCCAAGATTTGTACAAATGTAAAAACACAAATTACACCTATCGGGTACCAAATAGAATTAAAATTAATCCATGAAATGGAAATAGGTAATAACGCTGATATCATGATTCCTACGTAGGGAATAAAAGTTAAGATTGCCGCAATAAATCCAAACATAAAAGGATGCGGAATACCTATGATTAAAAGACCAATACTGTTAAGAATACCTACAATAAGATAAACGAGAGCCATTCCCTTTATGAAATTGTAATAAGCTTGTATGGTTGCAGTAATGATTTCAAGAACATTTTCTTCGTTGGATGAAGGGAAAAACACAACTAAAGCATTGCTTAATATCTGACGATAATAGAGAATTAAAGCCGAAAAAACAGGAATTATAATGATGTAATAAATAGCTTGAGAAAAAGAATAAAATGTTGTTCTTAGAATGTTGACGGTTTGATTTTCAGCATTAAGAATTAGACTGTCAACAAAAGTTGATTGTTCTTTATCTGAAATATTGAAATATTTTGACATAAACTGACTTATTTGATGGATTGTTTCAAATAATTTGACTTTAAATGGCTCCCATTCATTAACAAATTCTTTTATTTGAAAAATCAACAAAGAAACAATACTTAATGCCACTAAGAAAACGATGGTCAATGATGTAATTATAGCTATATTTCGGTTGATTCCTTTTTGTTCTAACCATTTGCAGATAGGATAAAGAATGAAGCTGATTAGTAATCCAAAACTAAGCGGAATAAAAAGCAGTTTTCCAAAATAAAGAACTACTGCTGTTAAGATAAAATATTCTAACAGTTTCACTCCAGAGATGTTGTTTGTTTTGATAGGTGTCGGTATTTTGGTGATAAGACTCATAGCATGGATTATTTTTGGTTTAAATTAATAAAAAATAATCAGGATATGACTTTTTAATCTTTGAAAGTAATGGTGAAAATTGACCCCTCATTTAATCTGCTCTCAAGGCTGATTTCACCACCAAGATTTGTTACGTAATTGTGTACTAAATACAAGCCAATACCGTTGCTGTCGCTATGATTGTTAAAGGTTTGGTGTAAACCAAAAACCTTGTTTTTTACTTTGTCAAGATCAAAACCTATACCGTTGTCAGAAATGATTAACTGGGTGCTGTTGTTGGTTATTTCTGAGCGAATGGAAATATTTGCTAGGGTGTTAGGTTTAGCATATTTAATTGAATTGGTTATCAAATTCAAGAAAATACTTTTTAAATAGGATTTGTTGAATTTGATTTTTTCAATTTTTGAAAAATCGATGTTGATTGAAGCTTCAGAATTTTGGATTAATGAATTAATAGAAGTTAAAACTTCATTTAAACAATCACTTAAAGAAACTTCTTCTAATTGATTGTTATTGTTTTGATTTTTTAAATTTAAGAGTTTGATGTATTCGTTTAGGTTTTCTTTTAATGTGTGAGCAGCGTTTTTTAGAATAGCAATAAATTCTAAAGTTTCTTCATTCTTAATCTCATCGGTTTCTATTAGTTCAAAAATAGAAAGCATGTTGTTTACAGGTGATCGTAAATCATGTGCTGTAGCATAGCTTAGCTTTTTGAATTCTTCATTAATTTCCGTGAGTTGTTTTAAATGAAGTTTCCTTTCTTTCTCAAGTACTTTTTTGTGGGTAATATTTTTAGCAACTGCATAGATTAGCTGTTCTTCCTCAACAGGGATTGATGTCCAAGTAAGCCAGATTACTTGACCGCTTTTGGTTAAATATCTATTTTCAAAGTCAAATAAAGGGATTTTTTTTCTTAGTTCGTTTCGAACCGTAATGGTCTTTTCTTTATCACTTTCAAAAACAAAATCATTGATAGGACTAGTAAATAATTCTTCTTCAGTATATTCTAATAATTTGGAAACCGCTGGATTTATTCTTTTAAAATAACCATCATATCCGGCTACACAAAACAAATCATGAGAAGTATCAAAAAAATTTTCGAAGTTGTTAAAAACATCAAAATTGTAAGCAGTAATATCATTTTCTCTATTTGTTGTCATAGGCGTTAACTAAAATTAACTTAATACAAGTAAATAGGTTTAAAAAAAAGACTTGGGGGGGGAAAGTATTTTTAAACAAAAATAATTTTTTTTTAGAATTGAAGGTCAGCTGTCTTAAATTAATTATATAATTATTACAATATTTATGCTTTTTCTAAATAAAAAGAGGTTTGTTTATGAACAAACCTCTTTTATGAAATCAAAGATAAACTTGTCTTATATTTTGAAAATACCTCCAAAAGCAATAATTCTTTGGAAAAAGAAAAAATCCTGAGCTGCTTTATCAGAAGTACTTTGAGTAGTACGAATGTCTTGCATATTGATGTAACCTCCTTTTAGCTCAGTTTGAACATAAAAATGCTTAAAGAAAGTGAAATTCAAACCTGCTTTTATGGAAGTTCCGTATCCAGATGTATGAAAATCATCGTGGCGTTCTTTGCCTAACAAAGTAGTATTGGTTCTAGGATACAAAAAACCGAAACCAAAGCCTTCAGTTAAGTTAATTTGTACTTTATCTGTATTTGGAAGACCAAATAAAGATGAAATATCATCAAAACGGGAAACTTCTGCATGAACATAATTTAAACCATCTGTATGTTCGTATTTTAAAAAGGTTCCATCTGTAAAGTCAACGGGTGTATTATTATAGGTGCCATTATGAATTGAGCCAGTCTCAGTTAAGGATAGATTAATCTCTCCCGTAACATTGGCCGTTTGATTCTGTGTCATTACATATTTCATATGATCCACACCAACAGTTACGCTATAATGATCATTAATAAAATAACCTAAACGAAAATTAGTTTGCGGAATAGTCATTCTTGTCGGATTGATGTAATCAATATGCCAACCTTTTGGTTTGTCATGAGACACCATATTTTTAACAGTAAAGTTATAGCCGTCACCTTTGAAAGTCACATCCGATTTTGTATAACTATCTCTGTTTCCTCCCCAGCTAATGAAAAATTTGCCTTTATTGTGGGCAGTGTATTTATCCTGTACTTTAATTTCTTCTTGTGCGCTAAGACTATTTGAGAATATCATTGCTACTAATGCAGCATAAAATAATTTTTTCACGTTTTTTATTAAAATTAAAATGAATTAACCGTTTTTCTAATAGTAACTAATTTGGTCATTAAATCTTCAAAATAATCCAAATGCAACATATTAGCACCATCACTTTTGGCATTGGCAGGGTCAAAATGAGTTTCAATGAAAATTCCATCTGCACCTACAGCAATTCCGGCTTTTGCAATCGTTTCTATCATGTCAGGACGTCCTCCGGTTACACCTGCAGTTTGATTAGGTTGTTGTAATGAATGTGTTACGTCAAGTACAGTTGAAGCATATTGTTGCATTGTAGGAATTCCGCGGAAGTCAACAATCATATCTTGGTATCCAAACATAGTTCCACGATCGGTAACCATTACATTTTGATTGTTACAGTCTAAAACTTTTTGAACCGCATGTTTCATGCTTTCAGGACTCATAAATTGTCCTTTTTTTAAGTTGACAGTTTTTCCTGTATTGGCAGCAGCTACAACTAAATCGGTTTGACGTACTAAGAAAGCAGGGATTTGTAAAACATCAACATATTGAGCTGCTTTGTCAGCGTCCTCATTAGTATGGATGTCAGTTACTGTTGGAATATGAAAAGTTTCAGATACTTTTCTAAGAATTTTTAAAGCTTTTTCATCTCCAATTCCTGAAAAGCTGTCAATTCGGGAACGATTGGCTTTTTTGAAAGAACCTTTAAAAACGTAAGGAATTTGTAGTTTGTCAGTAATGCTGACAATTTTTTCAGCAATACGCAATGCCATTTCTTCTCCTTCGATTGCACAAGGACCTGAAAGTAAAAAGAAATTACCACTTTCGGCATGCTTGATTTGGGGAATATTTTGTATGTCCATAGATAAATTTTAGTAGTTGCAAATGTAGTTATGATTTTGCGACTTAGCGTTTTTATTTTTTATTTTTTGATATTGAAAAAGGAATAACTTAGTATTTAAATAATTAAAATTTTTTAATTGTAAGTCCCATTGGACACATTAAAAACCCTTTTTCATAAATGTTGAGATAAAGTAAAATGGGCTTTTTTTGACCTTCCCATTTAATTTCGTACACATTTAAAAATCCGGCACCCATTGTGGTTCTTTTAGAAGGAAAAGGACAACAGGTTTCTACTTTGGTATAAGTGATTTTTTCTCCTTTAGGCCCTGCTAAAGCATTTAAAAAACGCTCTTCATTTAGTTGTTCATTATTAGTTGTGTAGTAAAAAATATTGATAGGGTAGTCTTTGTTGTAACCATATTTTTTGTCCTTACTATACTCTGTTATTATGAAAGTGTTGTTTTTGGAGAGTTTCGGAATTGGAGCATTATCATTAACATTTTTCAATGTTGATTTGTCCATAAGGTATTACCATTAATGCTACAAGCAAAGGTCCTATGGCACTTCCGGCATTTCCTCCCAATTGAAAAATAGATTGAGCCAAA
>JALRGZ010000269.1 GCA_023253295.1 Flavobacterium sp. | reverse complement strand
TTAAAACCTAATAGATATTCTACAGCTTCAAATGTTGGGACTATTTATGAACTTTTGGGTGATAATCAAAAAGCATTATTTTGGATAAATAAAGCAATCCAATTAAATCCTAAATCGCATGAGGGTTCTGAATGGCTTCATTCAAAAATATTACAAGCAAAAATTGGAGGGTCGAAGTATATAAATGCCGATTTTTTAATAAATGCAAATTTTGGAAAAGATGATGTTCCTAAAAGTAATCTAACCAAATCTCAAAGAGAATCTTTAATGAAAGCTCTTTATTATCAGTTAAATGAAAGAGTGACTTTTATTAAAAATGAAGATCCAATCATTGGAGTTTTATTATTTGAATTAGGGAATTTGGCCTATTTAGATAAAAAATATGATGAAGCAAAAGCGATATATGGTAAGGCTAGAGACTATGGTTTTAATAGTGAAGTTTTGAAAATAAGATATAATTCTGTAGAATGGAAAACATTAGATGTTTTATATGATAAAATGAATAAACTTCATAAAATTATTAAAAAACTAAATACAGAAAATCAATACCATAAAAACTTATTTGTAATCATATTGACTTCGGCATTAATTATTATTGTGTTATTATTAATTGTGATTTGGAGGCTGAGAAGAAAGTAAAATATAGTATTAGTTATTTAATCTGTTTAATTATTTCAAAATATTTTAAAGTAAATATCACTTCTCTTATAAATGAGTTAACACTAATCGAGATAAAAAATAAAGAATTAGCTGCCAATGAAATTAACTAAAATTCTTGTTCAGATTTTTTTAAGTTCGATTATATTAATTTTTGGACTATATGTTTTTTTATTAAGTGACTATAATAGTATGTTTAACAATCAAACTTTTATAACAATCACAAAAAGTATAGAAAAATCAAAAACAAAAAAATATTTGGATTTAATTTTAATATATAGTAAAACGCACAATGTTGAAAATGTTAACAACCGTTTTATAAAAAACAAAAAAGATTGTCCTTGTTTGGATGTTATTAGATGTTTTGGTTTCCCTAAACTTTATCCAGAAAATAGTTTCAAATTTCGAAGTGATATTTATGAAATAATTTATACTAACAAACTTGAGGAATCTTACACTCAAGAAGATTGTTTGTTCCTTTTGTTTTCATCATATGACTTTTCTAATGGAATTATAGGTGTTGATAAAGCTTCTAAATATTATTTTAATAAGAATTACGAGCAATTAAATCAATCGGAAAAAATAAATTTGGTTTTAATGATTGATAATTTGGCATTGTACAATCCTTTCAGAAATAAGAAATTGTTGCCAAAAAAAATTAAGGAATTTAAGTTAATGATTGATAAATAAACAGGGGTATAGCTTTTCGAATTTTTGATAAATATCTTTGATAAATTATACTTACACAAAACCCGACTTGAATAGGTCGGGTTTTGTTTTTATAAAGTTTTCTTTTGTTTTTCTAAGAAATTATGGGATTGTAATTCCAGTAGGTTGGTTGCGTTTTTTCGTTGTAAGTCATACAACTGTTTGTCGGTGGCAATGTCTTGATACACTTTGTCGTGCATTTCAGCAGAGGTTTTTAGCAATAAACTGCGTTGGTATTTGTCCTGTTCTAAGGTTGTTTTTAATGCCGTTTCCAAATCTTCCAATTTAAAATCGTATTCGCCTTTAGGAGATAATAATTTGGCAATAATGGGCGAAGTTTCAATAGCCAGAAACAACAACATAATAAACACCGATGGTAACCAAGGCAATTTGTTCAGCGCATTAATACGCGCCATCAGACCGTCAAAGCCATCAATGATAGGTTGGGTTTCGGTTACTTTTTTGTCTAAATCGGCTTGCAGATTTTTGTTCAAAGCCTCTTTTTCGGCAATTTTAGCCAGATTGTTTTTTCTAATGGTGTCGAGTTCGGCGGAAGCCAAATTATGTTTGGCAATCTTTTCTTTAAACACAGGGCCTTTTCCCAGTTTCATCGTTCCTTTAGTACCTTCGGCTTCGGCAATATAAGTTTCATAAAGGGTATTTACTTCTTTTTCTTTATCGGTAATTTCGTTTTTCAAAGCGGTAATTTCAGCCTTGTTTTTATCCAAATCCGATTTGAAATAGGTGGCCACTTCTTTTTTATTGTTCAAAGCCATGGCATTTTTCTCTTTCAGCAGCACCGTATTGATTTCTTTTTCGAAAATTTTAATTTCAAGAGGTTTCGAAATCACAATGGCAATGATAATTGCCAGAACAATTCGGGGAGTTGCTTGTAGAAATTCGCTACTTAAACGATCTCTTTTTCGAATAGTAGAAACAATAAAACGATCCAGATTGAAAATAAGCAAAGACCAAACTATCCCAAAAGCAATAGCCGGATAAATACTGTCGAAAACGGTAAAAAGCGCATAAGCACTCGCTAAGAAAGCCATTACTGCAGTAAAGAATACGGTGGCGCCAATACCTACGTATTTTGTTTTTTCCCCTTCGGAACAACCTTCAAGCAGGTTTTTGTCAGCCCCAGAACAGAGGATAAAAAAGGATTGTAACATGATTGTTTTTAATTAAGTTTTGATTTTAGTTTTTTGTTTGGGGAAATGCACACAAATTTAACGCCAAAAAATGAAACTTAGTGTAAATATCTGATAATGTGTTGTTAAATAAAAAATGCTGTTCAATTAAGAACAGCATTTGTCTATTTTTGGTTGGTTTATTTTTAAACTAAAGGGCCTCCTGAAAGGATTTCCTCATTAGCATAAGATTCAAATTTTTGAAAGTTTGCTTTGAATTTCTGAGCTAGTTCTACTGCTTTGGTATCATACAAGTCTTTGTCTTCCCAGGTGTTTCTTGGATTCAAAATTTCGCTCGGAACATTTGGACAAGATTGTGGTTTAGCAATACCAAAAACTTCATGGTTTTCGTAATCAACATGGTCTAATTCACCGTTTAAAGCTGCAGTGATCATCGCACGGGTGTATTTTAACTTCATACGGCTTCCTGTTCCGTAAGGCCCTCCAGTCCATCCTGTGTTGATTAACCAAACTTTTACGTTGGCTTCTTTCATTTTTTGGCTTAACATTTCAGCATATCTTGTAGGGTGTAGCGGCATAAAGGGTGCCCCAAAACAAGCTGAAAAGTTAGGTTGTGGCTCTGTTACACCCGCTTCAGTTCCTGCTACTTTAGCCGTATATCCAGAGATAAAGTGGTAAGCAGCCTGACCCGGAGTCAATCTTGAAATTGGAGGCAAAATACCAAAAGAATCTGCAGTTAAGAAAAAGATATTCTTAGGGTTTTGTCCAATAGAACCTGGTTGGATATTATCAATATGATTAATTGGGTAACTTACTCGGGTGTTAGGAGTGATAGAAGTATCCGTATAGTCTACTTCGTTTGTTCCTTTTTTGAAAACTACATTTTCTAAAAGCGCTCCTTTTTTAATAGCTTTGAAAATGTCCGGTTCGTTTTCTTCACTAAGGTTAACCACCTTTGCATAGCAACCTCCTTCGAAGTTAAACACAGTATTTTCGTTAGTCCATCCGTGTTCATCGTCACCAATTAATTTACGGCTCGGATCTGCAGAAAGTGTTGTTTTTCCTGTTCCGGACAATCCAAAGAAAATAGCTGTTTCACCATCCTGACCTACATTGGCACTGCAGTGCATTGGTAAGGTATTTTTGAAAACTGGTAAGATGAAATTTAAAGCAGAAAAAATTCCTTTTTTCATTTCTCCGGTATAAGCTGTTCCCCCAATTAATGCTACTTTTTTGGTGAAATTTAATATAGCAAAATTTCCTTGTCTTGTTCCGTCTACTGCCGGATCAGCAATAAAACTTGGTACACAAATTACTGTCCATTCCGGAGTGAAATTGGCTAATTCGTTTTCTTCCGGTCTCAAAAACATATTGTAGCAAAATAAATTTGCCCAGGCTGTTTCAGTAACTACGCGAACATTTAATCGGTAATTAGTATCGGCACAAACATAAGAATCCCTTGCATAAACCTCTTTATCATTTAAGTAGTTACATACTTTAGAGTATAATTTATCAAATGCTTCAGGATCAAATGGGATATTGATATTTCCCCACCATACTTCATTTTCTGTAATAGCATCTTTGACAATGAAACGGTCTTGAGGAGAACGACCTGTAAACTCTCCGGTATTAATAGCTAATGCGCCGGTTGAGGATTCAACTCCCTGACCTTTTTCTAAGGTAATTTGATGTAATTCATCAGCACTTAACTGATAATGAACGTTTGCGTTATCGATTCCAATATTTTTTAACGAAATCGTTTTCGTGAAAAGAGTGCTATTGTCCATAGTTTTTTAGTTGTGAATGTTTTGTTTTCGTACTACAAAGGTAATTATTTTAGTTCTACCGATGTTTCAAAAAAATCAATTTTATGATTTTTTGTTAAAAAATGACGTAAAAAAACGAATCCATGAGAAAATTAGCAATAAACCACCTATTGGTGTTACGAATCCGATAATTTTAAAATCAAAAGGAGTAAGGGAATTAGTTGCTAATAAATAGATAGAACCTGAGAATAAAATCACTCCTGAGAGCGATAAAGTGTAGATTTGTTTTTTTGCTTTTTCAGAAAGACTCGCTATGTTTCCTATTAATAATAAAAATAAAGCATGGTACATTTGGTAACGCACTCCTGTTTCAAATGTAGCTAATTGTTCTGGAGTTAAAAGTGCTTTTAAGGCATGAGCACCAAAGGCTCCTAAAATTATTGCAATCATTCCTAATAGTGCAGCAGTAGAATATATTTTTTTATCCATTGTTTGATTTTTATGTTGCTACAAAAGTATTCCAAAACTAACGAACCCAAAAAGTTTTAATGGTTTAGTTTGCCTGCTTTTATGCTAAAGTTTTGTGAAAAATACGACTTCTAGACACATTTAGTTTTCTTTTTTTACCATTAAGATATTAAGTTTCATTAAGCTTAATTTTCTAAATTTCTTAATGGTGATAAAATATAATGTATGTTGTTAGGCTTGTATTCATTGGTTCTATTTTTTAATGTTGTATCTGCTTAAACATTTGCCTATTTTTGAAGTATAATTTCAAACTATGAGAGTCGTTTTAATTATTGGTGCAGGAAGATCGGCTTCTTCGTTGATTCAGTATCTTTTGGATAAGTCTGAAGAAGAACAATTGCAATTGCAAATTGCCGATTTGTCTTTGGAACTGGCAGAAAAGAAAACCAATAATCATCCTAATGCGACACCAATTGCCCTGGATATTTTTAATGAAGCCGAACGAAGAGCAGCAATTGAAAAAGCTACTATTGTCATTTCGATGTTGCCGGCACATTTGCATATTGAAATTGCAAAGGACTGTGTGCTTTTCAAGAAAAACCTAGTTACGGCTTCTTATATTAGTGAGGCTATGCAGGCACTTGATGCTGAGGTGAAAAAAAACGGACTCATTTTTATGAACGAAATGGGTTTAGACCCCGGAATCGATCATATGAGTGCGATGAAAGTCATTGACGAAATTAGAGAACAAGGTGGAAAGATGCTGTTGTTTGAATCCTTTTGTGGTGGATTAGTTGCTCCCGAATCGGATACGAATTTGTGGAATTATAAGTTTACCTGGGCGCCGCGAAATGTGGTTTTAGCAGGTCAAGGTGGCGTGGCCAAATTTATTCAGGAAGGAACCTATAAATACATTCCGTACACCAGTTTGTTTCGTCGAACCGAATTTTTGGAAGTAGATGGATACGGTAAATTTGAAGCCTATTCCAACAGAGATTCTTTAAAATACCGAAGTGTTTATGGTTTAGAAGATATTTTGACGCTGTATCGCGGAACGATTCGTAAAGTAGGTTTTTCCAAAGCCTGGAATATGTTTGTGCAACTGGGCATGACGGATGATTCCTATATCATGGAAGATTCCGAAAATATGAGTTACCGTCAGTTTATGAATTCTTTTTTGCCTTATCACCCAACGGATTCGGTGGAAATAAAAACCCGATTCTTACTTAAAATTGACCAAGACGATATCATGTGGGACAAATTATTGGAGTTGGATTTGTTCAATGATAAAAAGCTTGTAGGACTTAAAAATGCGACTCCAGCACAGATTTTAGAAAAAATCCTCAATGACAGTTGGAAACTCCAGCCCGAAGACAAAGATATGATCGTGATGTATCATAAATTTGGCTACGAAATCAATGGCAAAAAAGTCCAAAAGGATTCCCAAATGGTTTGCCTGGGTCAAGATCAAACCTATACTGCCATGGCTAAAACCGTTGGTTTACCTGTGGCTATGGCTGCCTTATTG
>JALRGZ010000221.1 GCA_023253295.1 Flavobacterium sp. | reverse complement strand
ATCCGTTGCATTGCTACGATGCGGTCGACTATTTTGCTTCTGATTCAAAAACTTCAACCTAAACCTGCACAGCAATCGTCACCATCGACACCCCGCACAGCGGCATCAGAGCGCATCGGAAAGCGCTCCAAAGAGATGCTCGAGTCTGAGTGCCAACTGTGTGAGGACATGCAAAAGCTCATCGAAGCCCTGACGATTACCTCACAGGTCAATTCTTGCTGTGTTCGTGCTACTGTTTAGGACAACTAATCGTTGTCTTGTCCATTAATCGTGACCTTGTGTCAAAGCGCCATCGGCGCTGAACACCTAAGTGTAATATTGATAAGAACCGTATATCGACAATGCTGCCTGGACCAGCGTCTCGGGCTGTTCAAATATTCACAGCGGTGCGTGCACTGCATATCATACACCCGGCGTCGATGTTGTTCTCCACTGTTGCATACTGCAGGATAAGGCATGGAAGCTCCGACCAGAACACGTGAAGCTCATGTGAGAAACAACAGCCCCCTAAACGCCTGGCTGACTAAATCCTGTTGGATTTGCCAGATTGCATTTTGCAATACATCTGGCGAAGTCACAAACATATTGGCTGGGTAAATAGTCAGTTTATCAAATCGTTCGATGACTTTCGAAGTTTTAATGTCAAAGCTTTCGATTTCTTCAATTTCGTCACCAAAAAAGTGAATGCGATAAGCATCATCTGCATAACTTGGAAAAACTTCTACTGTATCCCCTTTAATTCTGAAATTTCCAGGGTTAAAGTCGGCTTCCGTTCTGGAATATAAACTTTGTACTAAAGAGTGTAATAATTTAGTTCTGGAAATTTCCTGATCTCTTTCGATAGCAATCACATTTTTTTGAAATTCTACAGGGTTTCCAATACCATACAAACAAGAAACAGATGCCACCACAATAATATCTCTTCGCCCTGAAAGTAGGGAAGAAGTAGTGCTTAATCGCATTTTTTCTAACTCCTCATTGATAGATAAGTCTTTTTCGATATATACACCGGTAACGGGAATAAAAGCTTCCGGCTGGTAATAATCGTAATAAGAAACGAAATATTCTACTGCATTGTTTGGAAAAAACTGCTTGAATTCCGAGTACAACTGAGCCGCTAAAGTTTTGTTGTGTGCCAGAACTAAAGTAGGTCGTTGCACTTCCTGAATCACATTGGCCACTGTAAAAGTCTTACCTGATCCTGTAACTCCTAGGAGAGTTTGAAATTGCTCACCATCAACGATGCCTTGCGCTAATTTTTCAATTGCTTGGGGTTGATCTCCTTTAGGTTGGTAATCCGATACGACTTGAAATTTCATTGGTTTTGATTGCAAAGTTGGAAGTTGCAAAGTTACAAAGTTTATCGGCAATTCTATTAAGTATGATTATTGGGGGACGATAGTAATCTTTTGGTTCTTAAATTTTGAAAAAAGAATCTTTTTTTAAGATCTTATAATTAATATTTTTGACAATTATAGATTAATTTCACTAATAGAAAACTTACATAGTTTGATAAAGCTAACGAAGCTATTAAATTGAATATTTGAATTATATTTTCAAGGGAAGTTGATTTCTTAGATTCTTCATCTTTAATATGTCTAATTGTTAAGTAGTACATATGACGTCCTTTAGTGTTAATTATATAATTATCTGAAATTTTGTAAAAGATTAAATATGTAATTCCATATAATGGATAAAAAAGATTCTTTCTTTCAAGACAATTAAAACCGGGAAAAGTTTGAATGACAAATCCGATTAGAAACAAAGTTGTAAAAATAATTAGTGCTTTATTAAATTTTTTAGCTTCTCTAAATATTTTTAAAGTATGTGGTAAACTAAACCCCATAATAATAGTAATCCCAAAAACATAAATAGCCCCTAGCCAATATAAATTTATAAGTAACTTGACCATGTTATAGTAAAATTTTCAAATGTACAAATTTGTTTTGAGCGTTTAAAAGATTCTAGAAAAGCGGTTGTTTAATCTCAAATTCCCAATTTTTTTGTTGCTGTTCTGTCAGGAACGACCAAGCTAAAATTCGGCTTATTTTTTGGCCTTGAGCCATATCAATAGTACGAATTTGAGCAGCATTAACTTTGTTTAGGGTTTTGTGTAAACTTTTCAAATGGGATTGTTTAGAAACTAAAGTCGTGAACCACAAACATTGCATAGGATAACGCGCACTTTCAAAAATCATTTGAGTAATGAAACCCAACTCGCCACCTTCGCACCAAAGTTCGTTGTTTTGACCGCCAAAGTTTAAAACGGCATTTGATTGTTTTTTACCTTTTAAATTACTTACTTTTCGGATGCTTCCTTCGTTAGCTTCTTCAGCTGATTTGTGAAAAGGAGGATTGCAGATCGTGAAGGCAAAACGATCCTCAGGAGTGATGATGTTTTTAAAAATAAAGCGTGGTTCTAATTGCAGTTGCAAACTAACAGCATCAATTAGTTGAGGATTGGATTCTATAATTTTGGCACAATTTTCTAATGATTTTTCGTCAATATCAGTACCTACAAAACTCCATTCGTAAACCGAATTTCCGATGATTGGGTAGATACAGTTTGCTCCAGTGCCAATATCCAAACCCTCGATTTCCATACCTGTCGGTATTTCACCATTATTGCTTTCTGCAAGCAAATCAGCTATGTAATGGATATAATCGGCTCTACCAGGAATTGGAGGACAAAGGTAATTTTTAGGGATATCCCAATCCTTAATGTCGTAATGATTAATTAATAAAGCTTTATTTAAGCATTTTACAGCTTTGGGATTACTGAAATCAATACTTTCGATGTTATGTTCATTTGTGAAAACAAAAGATTTTAATTCAGGACAAACGGCAATAAGTTGCTTGAAATCATATCTTGTACGATGCAAATTGCGAGGATGTAAGTTTGATTTTTCAGTAATTACGGCCATTTTTGATTCCCTTAATTTTTTTTGCAAAAGTAAGTTTTTAATTTATAAATGGCTAATTATTAAGTGTTTGATTTGGTTTTTGAAGGTTTTTTTATGGCACAGATAGTAAAAATGGTGAAAAATTATAGTTTTCTATAAATAATGCTGTGTTTTTTAAATAGTTTAATCCATGCATTCCATTAATAATAAATCACCTTCTTGGTGTTCTATTATTACCAAACCATCCTGAACTACATGATTGCTACTTCCTGTACGATAACCTATAGTTAGACTGTCATCTTTTAACGGGTAAAATAAATTTTCAGAATGAATTCCGGTTACATGACCAATTGGGATTAAAGAAATAGGTGTATTGGCAGTATACCATTTTTCAAATCTTCGGGGTAAAAGAAAAACCTTAGAATGATCGTCTAGGATTACAATTTTTAGTTTGTTTCGGTAACGAACAATATTAGTCAAATTGGTAATGGTATGATCGGCTCTTTTTCCGGTTGCCCAAATTACATTAACAGCAGGGATTTTTCTTTCGTATAAATAATCAAAAGCTTTTTCCAAGTCGGTTTTGTCCTGATCCGGAGTGTGAACAATCTCTAAGGGGTATTGTTTTTCTTTGTAAAATTCAGGATCAAAATCGCGGTCGAAATCGCCTAATAATACATCAACTTTAATATTGAATTCCATCACACGTTCGATAGCTGAATCTAGCACAATTACTAAAGGAGACCATTCAAGTAATTGTCCTAATAATTCAGGATTACAGGCCGCACCATTGGCAATGATTAAAGCGGGTTCTTGATCGTCGCGAACAATATGATGTGATGACAAAGGATTAAATTTTAGATTAGTGATTTGCTATAGCAAAGATAACTAATAGTTTTTGAATGTTTTCTCTACTAATTATTGAATGACATAATGTCTTAAATCGGTTTCGCCCAAGGCAAAATAACCTAAAGGGTAATTTTTAGGATTGCTGATGTTTTTAATATTTCCTCGCACAGTTGCGGCTGGCGTCTGAAAAGGACCTCCGGAATTAGAACCAACAATACCAATTAAAATATTCATATAATTATAATATTCTTTGGAAATCCCCATATGTGAAAGTTCGATTGTATCTCCAGCTTTCAATTCGTCATTTTGAGAACGACTGAAAAATTCGTTGCCTTGAAAAAACTTATCCTCTTCAGCACGGTAGCTTATAGTGGCTTCGTTCGAATATTGGTAACTAAATAAATAATAATTGTCTTCATTAGCAGGGTCATTGAAATAGGCTTTAACTTCAATATCCTTTCCGGTAATGCCTCCTTCATTATTTTGTTCTACTCTTGTTATAGGAGCTAAGGATTGAAAAATTTCTGAACCAGTATAAGTCTCACCGTTATTAATGATCGTTAGTGTATATGTTTTACCTATTTCTGGAACAAAATTAGTACAGCTATATTCACCTGTATTTGGAATTTCTACAAAATTAAAAACAGTATTAGAGCTGTTTGTAATTGAAATTTTTGCTCCGGTTACGACTGGTGTTTCGGTATCATAATATCCCGTAGTGGTTGTAAGTTTAATTTTCTGTGCATTTCCGGTGCTTCCTTTCGCCCAGACTATTGAAGCTTCAATGACTAATCGGGGAGCAGCAGTATCTAATTTTAAATCGACAACTTCTTCGCAACTACAGCAAAGCCCGATGAGAAGTATTAAAAAAGGAAATAATATCTTTTTCATGATGTCTTTTTTTAAGGAAATTAGAATTTAAAATTATAACTCACAGCTGGTACTATACCAAAAATGGATGTTTTTACAGCTTCATTAGCTGCAGTATCAGTATTTTGACGGAAAGTCATAGAAGCTGCATTCATTCGGTTGTATAAGTTGTAAATACTAAAAACCCATTCACCTTTCCAGTTTCTGTTTTTGTTTTTTGATGGAGTCAAAGTTGCCGAAATATCCAGATGATGATAGGCTGGTAAACGATTTCTGTTTCGTAAACCATAACTTGGTACATCCACTCCTAAATAGTTGTATTTGCCATCTGGGTAGCTTACAGGCTGTCCGGATTGTAGGATAAAATTAGCTCCAAAATCCCATTTTTCATTCAACTTGTATGCTGAAGTAATAGCTAAATTATGGGTTTTGTCATAGGCAGAATTGTACCATTTTCCATAATTAATACCCGTTTCTTCAGTGGTTCTTGCTGGAGTTTGTTGTTCAGATCGGGATAAGGTGTAAGAAATCCAACCATTCAAACGTCCTTCGTTTTTCTTGAACATCAATTCTAATCCGTAAGAGCGCATTCTACCATTAAGAACAACTTGTTCAATAGCATCATTAGCAATCAAATCGGCGCCATCAATGTAATCCATACGGTTTTTAATTTTCTTGTAAAAACTTTCAATTTCTAATGAATAATCTCCATTTTGAATGTTTTTAAAGTAACCAATTGCTATTTGGTCGGCAATTTGGGGTTTGACATAATTGTCACTAGGCATCCAAACATCCAAAGGAGTGGGAGAGGAGGTGTTTGAAACCAATTGTAAATACTGAATCATTCGATTGTAACTCGCTTTTACTGCCTGTTCTTCATTTAGTTGGAAAGAAATAGCCAATCTTGGTTCGAAGTTATTGAAACTTTGGATGGTTTTGTTCTTTCCGTAATATTTACTGCCGATTGGTGTTGCTTTTTCGTAAATCTGAAAATCCGAATTAAAGACAACAGGATTGTTGTTTTCGTATAGATTGATGGTCGAATTTCCTAAACGATAAAATAAACTGTATCGCAAACCATAAACAACAGTGATTTTTTTGTTGAGTTTATTTTCGGCTTCAATATATACTGCGGGTTCAAAGGCGTATTTTCTATCCAATTGATCCGGATTGATGCCTGATTCTGCTGTAGAAGGTTTGATGGTTCCCGGATTGAAATTGTAATAAATTCCATTGACTCCATAATTCAATTTGAAATTATCGGAAATGTAGTTTTTGAAATCATATTTGATATTGTAATTTGTAATTCCTGAATTCCAATTGAAGCCTACGAAATCCAAATCCAATCCGTAATAATAATCGCTGTAAATAAGTGACAGATTGGAAAATAATTTATCTGAGAAAAGATGATTCCAGCGTAAATTAAGTGTAGTATTTCCGTAAATATTGCTAAAACTTTTATTGATAGCAAAAACATCACGACCAAAATAACCTGATAAATAAAGGCTATTGTTATCGTTTATTTTATAGCTTAATTTGGTGTTTAAATCGTAAAAGTAAGCCGAATTGTTTTTTTGGTCTTCAGAAAGTTTCAAGAACAAATGTGCATAGGAAGCTCTTCCTCCAATTAAAAATGAAGCATTGTCTTTTACTATTGGACCTTCAGCAAGTAAACGGCTTGAAATTAATCCAATGCCACCATTTACATGAAAATCATTACTGTTTCCATCTTTTTGATAAATATCCAATACCGAAGAAGCTCTTCCTCCAAAACGGGCAGGAATGCCACCTTTGTATAATTTTAAATCTTTGATAGCATCAGGATTAAAAACCGAGAAAAATCCAAAAACGTGTGAAGAATTATAAATAGTAGCCTCGTCCAGAAGGATTAAATTTTGGTCTGCGCCACCACCACGTACATTAAATCCTGAAGCCCCTTCCCCGGCATTTGTAACTCCTGGTAATAATAAAATAGATTTGATTACATCAACCTCTCCCAAAACGACGGGCATTTTTTTGATAGCTGAAATCGAAAGTTTATTCACGCTCATTTCGGGTGTTCGAATATTTGCTTTGCCTTGATTGTCTTTGATTACCACTTCATCTAGTATCTCACCATTTTCTGTAAGAGCCCAATTCATCTTGTTGCTTTTTGTCAAAACAATGTCTTTTTCAATACTTTGATACCCAATGTAACTAATATTGATTTTTTGATTTCCTTTAGGAACACTTATTGAATAAAATCCATATTCATTTGTTGTAGTTCCAATTTTTAATTCTGGAAAATAAATATTAACACCAATTAATGTTTCGTTGTTTTTTAAATCAGTGATAATTCCACTTAAGGTAATTTTTTGATTTATTGAGTCGTCATTGTTTTGTCCAAAAGTATTTAGACAAATAAATAAAAGCGAGAACAGAAAACTAAGTTTTTTTGTAATCATTTTTTGAAGTTTGTATTGCAAATTTCAATTATTACAATAGAAAACACAAGAGTAAGACTGTTAATTAATGTTTAATATGAGTGTTAAAATAATGGGATTGAATTTTATACTACTATTATAAAGAAGCAGCAACTATTAAAAATAATTTTGCTACAGCTTTCAAGGATTCAGATCCTACTGCAAACAAGTAGAGAAAGCTGTAGCAAAATATTTTAACAACACTTAATGAATTTTACTTATTGGTTGTTTTTTAGCCATTCTAATCGTCTTTTATCAGCCAGATGATTAATGGTGAAATTATTAAATGAAGCTAAGAATCCTGTTCCATCCGGGCTTGCAGCCATCATACCAACTTGTACTGTTTTGTATTCAGGAAAATAAACAATGTTGCTCATTGTATATTTTTTTCCATCTGCAGAATAAAAAATTTCGACAGAATCACTACGTCTTATTGCTTTTATCCACATTTCTTTTGGTTTTTCGTTTAAAGGAACAACACTCCAGGAACTTTGGTTTATAGTATGAACGGTACTAAAATTATAAATGCCATCAACATACTCTATGCCCATTTTAATCCAATGATTTTCATCAATTTTAAGCATTAGTCCCATTTGATCAAAGCGTGTTTTGTATTCACCGTCGATTTGTACAAGAACTTCAAATTCACCGCCTCTTTCTGTGTATAAAAACGGACCATCATTAACAGTGAATCCATAATAGGTTTTATTCCAATAATCTGATTGTGGCGTTACTTGCATGCTTAATTGGTTCTTTTTTATAGACCATTCTTTTGGCTCGTTAAACCATTTCATACTGCTTAACTGTTGCGCATTTCCCTTAGTGACTAATATGCAGAAGATGCTTATTGGTAAAAAAAAGTTTTTCATGAATTTTTGTTTTTAAGTATTTATTATAATTTATTAGTGCAAAATTGCATTTTTTAATACCTTTCAGCAATACTGATATATAACCATAATTGCCCCAAAGAAGGAATGGAATCAAACCCTTTAAAAGACTTAAACGAACAATTTTCTTTAGAAGCTATGGATTCTAAAAAGTATCGTTCTGTAGTATTAAGTGAGTGTATCGAAAAAATGGCAAATTATGTTGCTTTAGATCGTTCAGTTGCAGTATTATCTGATTTAGCGGAAAATAAAAGCCATATTCTTGTTGGGGATTTTGGAATGTTTTTTGGAATGAAGCCTAATAATTACACTGTTATAGATTCTATTTGGGAGGAAGATATTTATTGTCGTATTCATCCTGATGATCTTTTTCAGAGACATCTTTTGGAACTGGAGTTTTTTAATTTTTTAAAATCAATAGAACCTCAGGAACGATTAAATTATGCAACTTCCTGTACTATTAGAATGTTGAACTGTAATCAAGAATACGAGTACATATCTCACCGGAGTTTTTATTTAAAAAATAGTTTAAAAGGTGGGTTATGGCTGGATGTATGTTTGTATAATTATTCTTTTGATATACCTCCTCTGGATGATAAAATTGGTGGTAAAATCAAAAATATTAAGACAGGCATGCAACAATTAGTGGATACCTATAGAAATTGTAAGGATTTGCTTTCTTCCAGAGAGAAAGAGATATTGCGAAAAGTTGGTCAGGGATTAATTAGTAAGGAAATTGCATTTGAGTTAAAAATCAGCATTAACACAGTAAATAGACATAGGCAAAATATTCTCGAAAAATTGAAGGTAGGTAATTCTATGGAAGCTGTTTGTACAGCAAATGCTCTTAATTTATTGTAATTAAATTTTACCAACTCTTTAAATAGAATCTGTATTTTTTTCAGGATTCTTTTTCAGATGTTGGTTTACGCGACTCATTAGTATTATTGATAGTAATGAAATTCCAATGATAATGTAGCCTAGGGTGTTGTAATGTTCTAATGGACTAAAATTGTCTTTTTGAACTACAATCGTTCCTGCAAAAGCAGCGGCAATTCCTCCTGAAATTTGTTGTAAGGAAGAGTTAATACTCATAAAAGCACCTCTGTCAGCTTTTGCAGGGACTGAAGTCACTAAGGCCGTTGAAGGAACCATCCGGCTCATAACTCCCATCATCATTATGATATTGATAATGGCAACTAGCCAAAAAGGTGTTTCTCCCAGATTAGTATAAATAGCAACTGTTATGATTGTCCAAATGGATGCTGCAGTAAATATTTTGAATTTATCAATTTTGTCACTTAACTTTCCAATTATCGGCATAATGATTAAGGTTGATATTCCTGCAATCATGAAAATAAAAGGAAGCTGTTCATCTGTGATTTTTAGATTGTTAATAGCAAAGGCACTCCCGAAAGGCATTAACATAAAACCACCAATAGATAGAACCGCTGTTGCTGAAAATCCAATACGGTATTCTTTTTTGCTAATAGTGTGAATAAGGTGTTTAAAAGCTGAATTTTCCTTTTGAATGGCAAGATGCTCCGTTAAAGGTTTTAATTTTAAAGCAATAAGAATAGCAATTCCAATAGCCATCACGGCAACCCATAAAAAAGGGGCATGCCAATCCCAGGCGGTTGCGATGTATAAGCCAAGCGGAATTCCAAAGATTTGGCTTGCGCCAAAAGCCATTTGGATAAACCCCATTACACGACCGCGTTGCTGCATGCTGAATAGGTCGGTTACAATTGCCATCGAAATTGAACCGATAACGCCACCAAATAATCCTGTGATGATTCTGGCTGCGACTAACAAAGGATAGGAATTAACGAAACCACACAATATGGTTCCTAAAATAAATCCTGTATAAAAGAAAAGTAGTAATTTTTTTCGATCAAATTTATCGGCAAAGCCAGCAGTCAGTAATCCTGAAATTCCGGCACTAAACGCATAAGCGGAAACCACTAATCCAAAGTGCGAAGGTTTTATTCTCATGCTCTTCATGAGT